>JAUWMY010000327.1 GCA_030612945.1 Desulfobacteraceae bacterium | reverse complement strand
CCTGCCCGCCGGTGTTTTTCAGCCATACTCAGGCGTTAAAACAAGCATCCTGTTGATGGATAAAACCCTGGCAAAGAAGACCAGCGAAGTCCTTTTCGTAAAAGTCGCAAACGACGGCTTCGACTTAGGCGCCCAGCGCAGGCCCATTGACAAAAACGACCTGCCCCGAGCCCTTGAAATCGTCAAGGATTGGCAGCAAACAATCGGCCAGGACAAAGGCCTTGAACTTAGCGAGGACGACAAGACAATCGCCCACACCGTCAGTAAACAAAAAATCGCCGAATCCGGAGACTATAATCTTTCCGGGGACAGGTATAGGGAAGTTATCAGTTACGCCAATGTCAAGTGGCCGATGGTGGAGTTGGGGGAGGTATGTGAAGAAATCAAAAATGGTAAGAACGTTAAACAAATAGATGAAAAAGGGAAATATAGAGTTACGAGAATACAAACGATTTCCAACTGGAATGTGGATCTGACTAAAACTAAATGGACAAATGACAAAATGGATAAAAAAGATTTTCTTCAAGATGGCGATATTCTTCTAAGCCACATAAACAGCATGGAACATCTCGCAAAATCCGCTATTTTCACTGGAATTTCAGAAAAAGTTGTTCATGGGATCAATTTGATAAAGATTAGACCTGATAAAGAATTAATACGTCCAAATTATTTGTATTATATATTTCTATCCAGTGCTTTCATTGAACAAGCTAGAAATTTGGCGCAAAGGGCAGTAAACCAAGCAAGCATTAAAGTAAGTGACATAAAATGTATACCCATCCCCCTCCCCCCATTAGAAGTTCAGGAAAAGATTGTCGCGGAACTGGACGGTTATCAGAAAATCATTGATGGCGCCAAACAGATCGTCGAAAACTACAAACCCACAATCAAAATCGATCCCGATTGGCCTATGGTAGAACTTAACTCTATTTGCGATGTGAGAGATGGTACCCATGATAGCCCAAAATATCAGAAAACAGGATTTCCCCTGGTTACATCCAAAAATGTAAGAGAAGGCAAAATCGACTTTACCACGGTAAATCTGATTTCCAAAGAAGACCTGGATAAGATAAACAAACGGTCCAGAGTTGATGATGGCGACATAATAATGCCGATGATTGGAACGATAGGGAACCCGATTATAGTAATGAAAGATAGAGAATTTGCGATCAAGAACGTAGCCCTGATAAAGTTTCACAAAAATCCAAGAATAAATCGAATCTATTTAAAGGCAATATTGGAATCTAATTTGTTTAGTAGCCATTATCTTAACAGATCAAATGGCTCTACACAAAAATTCATTTCCTTAAAATTTATCCGTGGCCTTCAAATCCCCCTCCCCCCCATAAAAACCCAGCAAAAAATCGTTGCCGAAATCGAATCCGAACGTGAGCTTGTGGGGGCGAATAAGAAGTTGATCGAGATTTTTGAGAAAAAGATAAAGGACAAAATCGGAGAAGCCTGGGGTGAATGAGCGGAACTGTATAACATTGAACCGCGTGTTCTGGTTCAGGCGGTAAAGCGAAATATCGATAGGTTTCCAGGGGACTTTATGTTTCAGTTGACAGATGATGAGTTTTTAAACTTGAAATCACAAATTGTGACTTCAAGTTGGGGTGGCCCTCACAGGGCAAAGGAAAAGAAAAATTATGAAGACCATTAAAGACATGCCACAACACAGCCGGCCACGTGAGAAACTGCGGGAAAAAGGCGCATCTGCTCTAACCGACAAGGAACTGGTAGCTGCTATCCTTGGCCGGGGAGTTAAAGGCCTGGATGTGGTTGCCATGTCAAAGAGCGTGGCAAAACTGATACGCAAACATAAAGAGAATCTTTCCGTTGAACATTTAACCTCCGTTCCAGGGATGGGGCTTGCCAAGGCTGCTCAAATCCTTTCAGCCTTTGAACTGGCCAGAAGATACCTGCTTAAAGAGACCGTGAAGATAACCAACGCCAAAGATATCTTGCCCTTAGTTGCCGACATTGCCGATAAAAAACAGGAATATTTTGTATGCATATCCTTAAACGGAGCCAACGAAGTCATTGAAAAGCGTATTGTCACCATCGGCCTGGTAAACAGCAGCCAGATACATCCGCGGGAAGTATTTGCCGATGTTATCGCAGATCGCGCTACCGCTGTCATTTTTGCCCATAACCATCCATCAGGCGACCCAAAACCAAGCGAAAGCGACGCAAAAACCCACAGGCAGCTTACAGAAGCCGGAAAGATTCTCGGCCTTCACATTCTCGACCACATCATAGTAACAAAAAAGGGATACTTCAGCTTCCAGGAGACAGGGTTAATTGGTTAACGGAAAAAACAAAAGAGCAATACAAGGAC
The DNA here is from genome assembly GCA_030612945.1 of Desulfobacteraceae bacterium. Classification (GTDB taxonomy): domain Bacteria; phylum Desulfobacterota; class DSM-4660; order Desulfatiglandales; family Desulfatiglandaceae; genus 4484-190-2. The sequence continues at coordinate 1,735 of JAUWMY010000327.1, read as the reverse complement.
AAGCTCAGACTGTTAACAATAGCAGTAGTGAATGGGTTTTCACAGATGGGCATGCTACTATGGTAGTTACAGAATTTTTTGATGATCTGGAGAACCTTGATAAGATCGACTGGGAGGTTATGGGGTCAAAATACTGGAATGATACTCGAACTTTGCCCGACCGAAAGCGCAAGCGACAAGCGGAGTTTTTAATCAAAGATTTTTGTCCCTGGGTATTATTTTCTAAAATCGGTGTCATAAATCCAAGAATCGAATATAGAGTAAAAAGAATAATTGAGAATAACAGACATCAACCAATTGTACAGATACACAGGAACTGGTATTATTAGAAGGAGGAAATCATGATAAAGGTTACGCAAGGCAATATACTCAAAACCGATGTAGAAGCCCTTGTCAATACCGTAAATTGTGTAGGTATTATGGGCAAGGGTATCGCCCTCCAGTTTAAGCAGGCATTCAGGGATAACTTCCAGGCATACACAAATGCTTGTAGAAAAGAAGAGGTTAAGCCGGGGCTCATGTTCATCTTCCCTACCAATAGAATGATCAATCCTAAATACATCATTAATTTCCCAACAAAGCGGCACTGGAAGGAAAAATCTAAGCTCGAATATATTGAGCAAGGACTGAACAGTTTGGTCAAGGAAGTCCGCCGGTTAAGAATCAAGGCTATTGCCATACCTCCTTTGGGTTGTGGCTATGGTGGGTTGAAATGGCCAGCGGTCCGTAATCTAATCGAAACCTCATTCGATCAATTGCCCGATGTTCAGGTGCTACTTTTCGAACCTAGGGGGACACCCGAGGCTGAATCAATGCCCATAGACCTTAAAAAACCCTTATTAACTCGTGCAAGAGCGCTTCTTATTAAGCTCCTTGAACAGTATGCAATGCCTGGTTACCGGTTAAGCCTGCTGGAGATCCAGAAACTTGCATATTTCCTTCAGGTTGCTGGTGAACCGCTTCGTTTAGAGTATGTCAAACAAAAGTATGGACCTTATGCTGAAAATCTCCACTTCGTGCTGCAGCGATTGGAAGGGCATTACATTCGTGGATATGGGGACCGCAGCGTCAGAGCATCTATCCGCCTTCTCAATAGTGCCGGTGAGGAGGCCAGTAGGTTTTTGGCAGATAATCAAGAAGCCTTCCAACGCCTCAAGAGAGTGGGGCAACTAATTGAGGGTTTTGAAACGCCCTATGGTATGGAGCTCTTATCTTCCGTGCATTGGGTTGCAGTGGCCGATGATAAACCAGCTCAAACCGTGGAGCAGGCCGTGGAGCGGATTTTTGCCTGGAATGCCCATAAAAAAAAAGACTTTCAAGGCCACCCATGTCCACAAGGCATGGCAGCGTCTTGTTGAGCAAAGCTGGTTACCAATTTTTTCATCGACCTTCTCTAATCCTTTGCATTGAATATTAAAAGTCAAAGTCCTAGATCAGAGATTAAGGGTGGGGTGATTTAAGGTACGGGAGGCAAGAGGTGCCAAAGGGCATGACCAGGACCTCGGCATCTTTTCCTTTGATCTTTAGCGCTTCTAAGAGGGCTTTTTGGGGGGAGTTAAAACACCGGAAAAATAAATCCTTTGTTAACTTCTGCGGGAGGTCAGAGACCAGGTAGATCTTATGCTCAAGCTGTATCTTTGCCATCTGGGAGGCAATGTGGCGGCCCTGGACAAATTTATGCTTTAATTCATCCACTAGTTCATCAAGCGAAAGATTCTCTGATAGAGCGCGGGAC
>JAUWMY010000504.1 GCA_030612945.1 Desulfobacteraceae bacterium | reverse complement strand
AGATGGCAATTCTCAAGGCTGCCTCCTAACCCGGATAAACCGGAAAAGTGCCTATTTATCCCGCTTGCAGCGGGGAAGTTAAGGGATTGGAAATAAATAACTCATCGGTTTCAAGAAGGGCTAATTGTATAATTCCGCTCCTCATGTCCCAAAATGCGTATAATATGTCCAATTCTAAGAATTATTGTATATTCTTGACTTATGTCAAGGACAAGGGATTTGGAACGATGCTAATATTATGCTGATATGTAAGAGAAAAGCAAATCAGATTTATTATTTCGGAAAGGAGGCGTCATATGGCAAAAGAATGGGAAAATAAAAAGGATCTCTTTGATGTAGTGGACGTAAGGAAGTTGACTGGTAATTTTTTACCGGGTATTCTAAATAAGGCCGGGCAGATTAAAGTGGGTGAAGGCATAAGTGTTATTCAGAGTTTTGAGCCTATTCCGCTCTACTCTGCCATGGCTGATCTCGGTTTTGAACACATTACCGAAAAGATTTCGGATAGCGAGTATCGCGTCTATTTTTGCAGGATTGAGCATAAAGAGGCGTCCTTTAGGGGCGTTGGAGATATGCCCTTAAAACCGACCGCTATTCTCAATTTCAAGAAGATCGATAATTCACTGGCTGACATCGTGGTCAATTTCTGGGATTTAACGTGGGGAAAAGAGGAGCCTGCAATTGATCAAAAAACGAAACTACTTTTGTCATTGTCAAATGGCGTGGGCGCGGGCAGGCTTCGTCAGGCGACCCGTGAACTGGTAAAGGCCTATTCAATCGGTGTCACCGTTGCAGAGCTGGATGAGCTTTTTTCCATGTTCGTCTGGAATGGAGGAGTTGGAACTTTTGCCTCCGAGATAGGTCCTTCCTCTCTGTTCGGGGCGTATCAGCTCATAAAAACGCTTGAGGGCAAAGGAAAGACACGAGAAGAAGTTATGGGTGAGCTTATTGAAAAATTTGGCGAGAAAAATCCGGAAGTGAACGTGATACACAAGTAAGATAGTCTAAATCTTAATTAATAACTAAAGGAGGTACTGACATGAAAGCAAGAAAAATAAAAGACCGCATTTACTGGATGGGTTCTGTGGATTGGGACAGGCGTCTGTTCGACTCTCTCGTCCCCCTGCCGGACGGAACCAGCTATAACGCCTATCTCATTGAAGGGAGTGAGAAGACTGTTTTGCTGGATACAGTTGATCCCCCCATGGCCGATGAACTTCTATCACAGCTTGAGGGGGTCCCTAAAATCGATTACGTCGTCTCGCAGCATGCGGAACAGGACCACTCCGGAACAATCCCGCTGGTTCTTGAAAAATACCCTGACGCAAAGCTGATATCGACCCCTAAAGCAAAGGGAATGCTTATCGATCTTCTGAGAATACCCGAGGAATCTTTCATAACTGTCAAGGATGGTGAGACCCTATCTCTTGGGGACAAGACCTTGAAGTTTATACATGCTCCTTGGGTTCACTGGCCTGAGACCATGGTGACCTATCTGGAAGAAGACAAGATCCTTTTCAGTTGTGATTTTTTCGGTTCCCATATCGCAACGACCGATCTTTACGTCACCGATGAAGGACGCGTATATGATGCCGCTAAGCGCTACTTTGCCGAGATCATGATGCCCTTCCGGAACGTGATCCAAAAGAACCTGGAGAAACTTGCGTCTTACGATGTAGAAATGATCGCTCCCAGTCATGGACAAATATTTCCACGCCCGGCATTTATTATTGATGCCTACCGTGATTGGGTACTAGGCCCTCCCCGAAACACAGTGGTACTGCCTTACGTATCAATGCACGAAAGTACAAAGCAGATGGTCGATTATTTAGTTTCAGCCCTTGTGGAAAGAGGTGTTCGGGTCGAGCAGTTCAACCTGGAAGTAACCGATATAGGAAAACTTGCCATGGCCCTGGTTGACGCAGCTACAATCGTCGTTGGAACTCCCACAATTCTGGCAGGCCCTCATCCTTATGCTGCTTATGCTGCATTCCTTGCCAATGCACTCCGTCCCCAAACAAAATTCCTTTCCATTATTGGTTCCTATGGATGGGGAGGAAAAACCGTAGAAGTATTGGCGGGAATGATCCCTAATCTCAAGGTAGAGGTCATAGACCCTGTACTTTGCAAAGGGGTGCCTTCAGAAAAGGTTTTTAAGGCATTGGATGACCTGGCTGCGGCTATTTCGGAAAAACACAGGGAGCACAATTTTACTTAATACAGACCTCGTTAAGTGGTTGTTATTATTAGAATCCATATCGTTTGCATGAAAATTGGACACTCGTAGAATTCAGGGATTTAGGAATTTGGGAATTTGGGAATTGAAATATGAATCTTTTCCTTATCTTAATCCCTCAATCCCTAAATTCACAATTCCTCAATTTGGCTCCATATGGCCATTATGATGAGGATGGTGTCCAAAAATCGGACCTGGTTTTTAGATCAAATACCGAGGTCTGTAATAAGGGTTCTAAGGCCCGGCTCCAAATCTTCTGAGGAGGTGAACCGGTGGATATTAAAACGTGGAAGAGTGATACAGTAACAATAAAAGTGGATTACGGTAAATGCAAAGGCCATAG
>JAUWMY010000062.1 GCA_030612945.1 Desulfobacteraceae bacterium | reverse complement strand
GCGGAAAATTGCCCTCAGTTCCGGGTCTATCCTGGGTTTTCCATACTGGGCCTGCCTATGCGAACTTGAACGCGCATAAACTTTGACATTGCTCCGCCTTTTCCTGCTCGACCGAGTTTTTGCCGGCCTTCGATAAAACTTTTTGTCCTTGCTCATAGGTCAGCGGGAAGTGAGCTTACCTTATGCTTAGGGTTCGCACATTCAACAACTTTAGGCATTTTAGACACTTTAGCTCACTTTAGGCACTTTGTTTACTTCTTCTATTTTACCAGTTCCGAGGAAACCAGGTTCATGTCATTGAGTTTGCCATTCATGGCCAGGGCCATATTAAGGGCATTCAGCGCCTCTCCGGCTTCATCAATGGTTTGATTGCAACCATAGATGATCTTGAGACCATTCAGATAGACCCTTTCAACAGCATCCCTTGTAAAAAGCCTTGCTGCAGCATTCATGAATTCAAGAGATTGGCTCCCATCTCCTGTATACAAAGCCGCCTTATGGCAAAGCGCACCCCCCACCTCGCACCATGTCATCATATCAGCAAGCAGGAACATCACGTATTGAGATTTAGTCAACTTATGTTTACGGGCCCCCAGAATCACTTCATTCATTGCCCTAATTGTCCGGGCCAAAAGAGGTCCGGCGCATTCCTCTGGTAGCTTGTCCAGACCGTCAGCCATTTCCTGGTAGAAGCCGCCTTTAGAACGAACCGTTTCTCTCATTCGGAACATTGAAATAATACTTCTCTGTATCTCGCTGGTCCCTTCGTAAATAGGAAGGATTTTGACGTCCCTCTTGATCTTCTCCACTTCATATTCCCGTATGTAGCCATAACCGCCAAAGGCCTGGATGCCATCATTGGCCATAGCATCACCTGCCTCTGTAGCAAAGTATTTGGAAATAGATCCCTCCACCTGCAGGTCCTCTTCACCGTCATCAAGCCTGTGGGCTACTTCTTCTATATGGGCCCTGGCCGCTTCAAGCTCCACGGCGTGGGGGACCAGGAGTTTATGGGTATATCCCTGCTTCTTTGAGAGGGTTGTTCCAAATTGTACTCTTTCCTTGGAGTATTTAATGACCCTTTCAAGCGATGCCATGCCTCCACCCAGGCCGAAGGTGGCAACCATTAACCGGGTATAGCCAAAGACCTTATTGGCCTCTTTTAACCCCTGCCCTTCAACGCCCCCAATGAGATTCTCCACCGGGACAAAAAGATCTTCAAAGGTCAGAGAGCAGGTATCAGAGGCACGTATCCCGTGTTTGTCCTCATGAATACCGGGGGTTAAACCTTCGGCCCCGGACTCCACAACAAAAAAAGAGGGGCCTTCCGGTGTGTCCGCAAGAACAGTGTAAAGATCCGCTACACCGCCGTTTGTAATAAACTGCTTTTGCCCGTTCAGCTTGTACCCCTTGATTTGGCCTGAATCATCAAGGACGCGTTCTGCCTTTGTCTTGAGGGCCTGGACATTGGACCCTGCTTCTGGTTCGGTGACTCCATAGGCTACTATAAGCCCTTGCTCTGCTATCCTTGTAATGTATTTCTCCTTTTGTTCAGGTGTGGCGCCTACCCGGAGCGGATCCATGCCCAGACATATGGCCAAAAAAGAAGTGGCTATGCCAAGATCCATTTTTGCCATCCTTTCGGATATTAAGGCAACTTCTGTCGCGCCAGCACCAAGCCCCCCATACTCTTCGGGTATGAAAACCAGATGTAACGCAATTTCAGGGCCTAACATGAACCGGATAAGTTCCATTGGAAACTCACCCTTTTGGTCCATTTCCAATTTGGTCTCAAGAGAGAGTTTTTCTTTCTCCAACTTTGCAATGGTATCAAGCACCATGGACAATATTTCCGGGTCCATTCTTTTCTGTTGTGTCATTCACAATCCTCCCTGTTCTGTTTTGGTCCCATGTTTAATTCTTAATCTTGTTCTGCCGGTACTGATAATATGCATCTCTCAATGCAACATAAGGGTCAAGAGCGGCCTTTTTGAGCGCCTCATACTCTCCAAGGGAGAGAGAAGCAGTGTTTACCATCTCATAACTACTCATTATAAACCATTCACCGAAATCTATGCTGACCCATCTCACAGGATCAAGATACAGATCTCCCACAAACCCGACTGTTCCTCGAACACTGGAGGGGCCCAAAATCGGCCAATTGATAAAAAACCCCGGCCCAAGGCCATACAATCCCAGTGTCTGGCCAAAGTCTTCATCCTGTTTTTCAAGTTTTAGTGCTGTTTGTGCCGGGTCCATTATACCGAGCATACCAACGGTCGAATTCACAAGAAACCTGAGTAATTCGGTACCAAACCCTATGAATTTCCCCTGTAATAGACAATTAACAGCACGAATGGGCATTATCAGGTTGGAAAAAAAATTGCGGACACAGATCCTGAATTGATCCGGAGTCACCTTCTTATAACCGGTAGCAACTGGTTTGAGGATCCAGAAATAGAGTTTATCGTTAAAGTGGAAAAAAACCCGGTTAACGGGCTCAAAGGGATCACGGATAAAATCTATTTCCATTTCTCCTTCTGGTATATCATCAAACTCCTCTTCGTCTTCCTCCTGCTCAGAGCTATCCTTTTGGCAAAGAATCAAAGGCCGGGCACGGCCCCTTGAATGGTTCCCCTCTTGGCTAACATCCAAATCCATCACTGCCACAAGGTAGCTCCCACCCACATCCTGTATCAAAAAACCGTATCCGCTTCCCTCCTGAAAAGAGATCGATGATACAGCCCCCTCCGCTGCAAAACAAGTGGTCTGGAAAAGCCCCAAAAAGAAAATGGAAAAAACAAAGATCCGAAAAAATATTCTCACGCAGCGTGAATTCCTTTCATTGTGATAATCAACTAAAAACCCTATTGTTTCTCAACCTTGGCCTTTAGTTTTTTGATAAAATCTTTATAGGAGGACCTCACAATGATGCTGTTGAATTGGTTGCGATAATTGTTAACGAGGCTGACACCCTCAATTGATACATCATAAACCAACCAGTCATCACTTGCCTTCTTGAGCCGGTACTCTACCGCAATTTTTGTCTGCTGTTCGGTCAGGATTTTGACCTTAACAACCCCGTACTTCCCATCGACCTCTTCTCCTTCGTAAAACACCTTTTCTCCAGAATAGCCTTCCACTCTGTCCAAATAGGTCTGTTCCAACAACTTTCCGTATAGATCAATAAACTCTTTCTTTTCTTCCTCTGTCCTTTTTCTCCAGTGCCGTGCAAGGGTCCTCCGTGACATCTCCCTGCGATTAAACTGCTCCCTCACGGCTTCTCGAACCAGCCGCTTTCTTTCTCCTATTTTTTCAGGGCCTTCCAGCGAGGGATCACTCAAAATTGCGATGATTTTATCCGTTGTTTTCCTGACTATTTCGGTCGGCTCCCCCGCCACGGCAGGTATTGAGACACAAATTGCACATGTGAAAAAAAACACCCATACCCACAAATACGATCTATTCATACATATCTCCCGGATTCAATTCACTTCCAACACTCCAAACCGGAAAGCCAGTGATAGAAAGGTTTTCCGAAGAATGAATGGTGATACAACTTTTTTAGTCCCGCGTAGCACGGGATTGCGTTTCCCCATCTGACCCCACCAACGGCAGGAAAAACATATAGCCCTAGGAGGCTGTCTGAGAATGAGATATTTTTCCCAAGATCAAGGAAGGCGAAAATTATAACCACAGGAATACATTGAAGTATTTCGAGGATTATAATTTGAGCCTGTTGACAAATCCCGCTCATCGGGGACGTAGAGATTGGGGAAAATAGCCATTCTCGGACAGCCTCCTAAGTGGTTACCATAACTTCCCCGTTGCAAGCGGGACAAACAGGCACTTTTCCGGTTTATCCGGGTTAGTACCTATATTTCAAAATCCCGTCATGTTTGCGTAGGATTTATGCCACAGCCAGATTGAATGTTTTAAGAAAGTCTTTCAATTATTAAAAGACCTATCAAAAAAATGAAAGAGCGAATCCCGCTAATATAGGCGGGACACAAATATTCAATAGTCAATAGTCAATAGTCAATTCCGGCTTAGCCGGGTTAGGGTTTACTTGTCGGAGACAGTCCCAAATATATATTTAGAGATCAGTTGCTCTATGTCAATAGGGGGTTGGGTATCACGAATAACTCCGCCCGGTTTAAGGTTTTCGTCCAGACCGCCGGGCGAAATTTCAACATATTTTTCTCCAATTAGCCCTTTTGTCTTTATGGAGGCAATTGCGTCTTCCTGGATTTTCACCTCAAGAGGGATAGACATAGTCACCCGTGCCTCATAATCATCCAGAACGACCTTTTTCACCCGCCCTACTTCTACACCTGCTATGACAACGGATGAGCCTGTTTTCAACCCGCCGCTGCTGGAAAACACAGCCTGAATTTCATAACCTTTATCGCCAAAGACTTCCAGTTGTCCAAGCTTTATGGTCAGATAGGCAAGGCAAACCATCCCGGCAATCATAAATATACCCACCGCTAACTCAAGATCAAATTTTCTCATTTATTTCTCCCTGACTTCTTTGAGGGACCACAGTATTCCCGGATTGATGTCTTATTGAACTATTGGCGGATTCGCCAACAAATGCACGGACGATGGGTTCACTCGAGGACATTAACTTTTCTGGCGTATCATCAACCCAGATAATGCCCTCATGCAGCATTGCAACTCTATCCACAATATCGAATACCTTTGGAACCTCATGAGTCACAATAATTCCGGTAAACGAAAGTCGCTTATGACAGGAATCAATAAGATTGAGAATGGCAGCTCCAATTACAGGATCAAGGCCGGTTGTAGGCTCATCAAAAAGCATGATTTCGGGATCCATGACCAGGGCCCTGGCAAGCGCGGCCCGTTTAACCATTCCCCCGCTGATTTGAGAAGGATATTTATACTCTGAGCCTGATAGTCCCACATTTTCCAGTTCATTAAACACCCTTTCCCTGATAAGTTCATCATTCAATTTGGTCTTTTCTTTCAAGGGAAAAGCTACATTCTCAAAAACGGTCATAGAATCAAATAAAGCGCCACCCTGAAAAAGAAAACCCAGTCGATCTCTCAGGCTGGTCAAATCTCGGCCCCTTAGTGTGCTCATGTCCATTCCGTCTACAATGACGCGCCCACGATCCGGTTTCATCAGCCCTACAACATGTTTCAGCAAGACGCTTTTGCCACTACCACTGCCTCCTATCAAGGCGATTACTTCACCCTTCTTAACCCCCAGCGAGACGCCTCTCAGGACATCCTTTCCATCAAATAGTTTATACAGACCATCAATCGTAATCATCACATTCCTTAAAAGAGAAGCGAGGTCATGACATAATCCCATAGAAGGATCAGCACAGATGACATAACTACCGCCTGGGTTGTGGCTTTACTGACTCCCTCCGCACCGAACCCGGTAAAAATCCCCGTGTAAAAACCCTTGTAACAACAGACCCAAATAATGATAACACCGAAAGACAAGGATTTATATATGCCTTCCATTATGTCCTTCATATCCACATAGCTGGCCATCTCTCCAAAATATGTGCCAGCGCTGACGCCCAGCAGTTTTACCCCAATCAAATATCCCCCCAGAATACCTATCACATCAAACATAGCGGTCAGAAGAGGCATAGAAATTACTACTGCAATGAGGTTCGGGACAATAAGATAACGGTAGGGATTAAGACCCATTAGTTCAAGCGCATCGACCTGTTCGCTAATGCGCATGATACCTATTTCTGCGGTGATAGCCGAGCCTGCCCTACCTGTTACCATCAAGGCAGAGAGGACCGGTCCCAACTCCTTGATAAGGGAAAGTCCCACCATAGGACCAAGAAATGCATCGGAGCCAAACCGACTGAGGCTGTAAAAGCCCTGGAAGCCCAGGACCATACCTGCAAAACCTCCTGTGAGAAGGATCACCGAAGTGGATTGTAGTCCAATAAAGCGAATCTGTTTCAGGACCCGTGTAAATTTCAGGGGAGGTACAAAGACATAGAAAAAGGTCTTGAGCAGGAACAGCCCCATGACCCCCATTCTGCGCAAATATACAAGTGAGACTGCTCCCAGTGTCCGGATGTAATTCATGGGCGCAAGTCTTTCAAATATAGATGATGATGTCAAATTCAAACTAAATACCCTTTAACAGCATATTCGCAGGTGAGCTTTCAATAAGCATGCTGAAGCTCTTTAAGCATTCAGAAAGTTTTTCCAGTTCCACAGACCTGGCAACCGGGATGTTATCGCTTCCATGCCTTTCCAGGGTATCTATTACATATTTAATTGTCATAATATCGGTGCAAAGTGCAGGCTGGTATGCCACAGCCTTATCCCCGTCTACCTTGATCTCTGAAACAATACCTGACTCAACCAATTCATATAAGATCAAACGAACGAGGCGAATGGGAATTCCCAGGTTTTGGGAAATCCGGGTCTCATCCCAGGACTTATCTAAACCGGAAAAATTCTTCACCAGCAAATGGACAATCCTCAAGGCCAACAACCTTTTAAAAGAACTACTTACCCTCAAACAATCCGGCTCAAATTCGAAGGTGTCCACGTTCTGATACGCAAAGGATATCTCTGCACCAAAGAGCACGATGAGCCAGCTATATTGCAGCCATACCAAAAAAAGGGGAAGCGCTGCAAAACTTCCGTAAATTGCATTGTACCTGGTAACCCCAACCTGCAGATTAATATAGACCAGTTGGAAGATTTGAAACATAGCCCCGGCGATGAGTCCAGCCAGTAAGCCAGACATGAAATTGACCTTTGTGTTGGGCATGAAAATATACATAAATGTAAAAAGAACCCATATTGCAAGATAAGGCAGAAATTTAAGCATAAAGAATATAGCAGGGGCCGCAACACCCAGGATGGTAATTTTTTGAATAAATACTTCAACCTGCCCGGATATAAGTACAGTGACGGTACTGGACATGATAAAGAGAAAAGGGCAGATAAGCATAATGGAAAGGTAATCTGTGACCTTTCTCCCGAAAGATCTTCCTTTTTTGATCCCCCAGAGATCGTTGAATGAACTTTCGATATACCCTAACACCTTGATAATGGCCCAAAAAAGAAGGATAATGCCAATGCCCGCCATCACTCCACCTTGAGTGTTTTCTAACAGGGCACGAGAAAAATCAATAATTCTGGTGACCACTTCCTCATTTCCCTCCAGCCTTTCGAAAAGTTCTTTTTCAAGAATTTTTTCAAAACCAAAACCTTTGGCAATGCCAAAAAGCATTGCAAAGACAGGCACCACTGCAAGCAAGGAATAGACGGTTAAGGCCGACGCCCTTAGGTGGCAGTTGTCTTCCGAGACTCCCCGCAGGGACAGGACAAGTATCCTCAACTGCCTGATCAAAAAAGCTTTTGAGCGAGAGAGGTTTTTTGCCTGGATTCTCCAGACATCGTTCTTCAGAAATTCAATAACTTTGGAAATATTCATGAAACTACACTCTATTCCCCACTGGCCAACCCGGTTGGAACGAAGCGGCCTCCGGCTCGTAGATCCTACGGCTCGGAGAGAAATTCTGCTTCATCGGGGAACCAATGTAGGAATTGTGAAAAATTAGTCACTAACCGGCAGGGTTGCAATAGAACAAAAAAAAACCTATAATGCAATGGAGTTAACCCAAACATTGCAGACCTGCACCGAGAAAAAATGCGTCAGAGTGCGCCAGATGTGGCTGAGCACAGCATCGGACAGGTCGTAGCATACTTAACAGTATGTGAGATCCTGACCGATGCGAGCACAGGCGCAGATGGTGTGCTCTGATGCGAGCGTAGCGGCTTTTGCCGGTGTGGGTTTGCAATGTTAGGGTTTAGTTAGCCCTTATTTTTCCCTCTTATTTCAACTGACGTTATTTAATCTTTAATTATATCATAAAAAAGTCATATTTGGGAAGAATTTATAATTACATGGTCCATTATAGCTGATCAGGCCCATGATATAACTCAAAATGATAGAAGAGAGGTTCATTTTATGACAAAAAAAGTGATCATTTATGGCAAAGGCGGCTGACCTCATACACAAGATGCCAGGTCGGCTTACGGGAAAGACGCACAATATGTGGACGTAAAAAAAGAAAGCGACAAACTCCAGGAGATGCTGACTCACACCGGTGGCGTCCGAAAAGTACCCGTTATAGTTGAGGGTAAAAAGGTCACCATTGGGTACGGCGGGACATGAGGGGTCTGACAGCTCATGGTGCATGAGCAGCCTGCTGATTTTTTTGTAACAACCCTATAAGCCCGAGAATTCAGCAACAATTCTAATTATGGCTTTCATCTGGCAGGACCGCGGGGTCATAATAAGAATTGCTGGGCATTCAGACTTCTTTCCCCTTTTGAAAAGGGGGATTAAGGAAGGAACTAAACATGAAAATCGATCAATTCCCCGCGGATATTCGTCCCTATTTACTGCCTGAACCGCGCGGAGAAATGATTTATAGATGCATCGACTGTAAAAAGGAATTTGATATCGATCGACTCCTTTATACCTGCCCTGATTGCGGTTCTGTGCTCTTGCTCTATTCCAAGAATATGGAATACACAAGTCATATAAGTGGGAAAAAATGGCGCAAAATCTTTGATTACCGCAGGATGCTGAATCACAGGGCACTAAAAGGCATTTTCCGCTATTATGAGTTCATTGCTCCTGTCATCCCTTTGGATCAGATTATCTACCTCGGCGAGGGGCACACTCCCTTAGTTGAAGCAAATGCCCGTCTTAAAGAGAAGATTGGCCTCAATTTCTATTTTAAAAATGATGGACTTAATCCCAGTGCATCCTTCAAAGACAGGGGCATGGCCTGTGCACTCAGCTATATCAACCACCTGGCCAAAAAGGAAAACATTGGCGATCTCCTGGCCATCTGCGCCTCTACCGGAGACACCTCAGCTTCCGCCGCCCTTTACGCATCTTACCTGGAAAATTTTTTAAAATCGGCTGTTCTTCTGCCTGAAGGAAAGGTGACGCCACAGCAGTTGTCACAGCCGCTTGGGAGTGGCGCCCGGGTCCTGGAAATGCCCGGGGGCTTTGATGACTGCATGAAAGTGGTGGAGTCTCTCGCAGAGAATTACCATGTGGCCCTTTTGAACTCAAAGAACAGCTGGCGCATACTCGGGCAGGAATCCTTTTCTTTTGAAATCGCCCAGGATTTTGATTATGAAGTGGGAGACAAAGTCATCCTGGTGCCCATTGGCAACGCCGGTAACATTACTGCCCTTATGAGCGGTTTCCTCAAATTTTTTAGGGCCGGACTCATAAATCAACTGCCCAAGATAGTAGGTGTACAGTCTGAACACGCTGACCCTGTTTACAAATACTATTTAGAAGAAAACCCTGAAAAAAGGGGTTTCGTGCCTGTTACTGTCAGGTCGAGCGTGGCCCAGGCAGCCATGATAGGCAACCCTGTCTCCATGCCGCGGGTAATTGAACTGGTTAAGGAATACAACCGCGCGGCCGAAAACAATAAAATCTTTGTAGTCCAGGTCAGTGAACAGGAGATCATGGATGCCATGATTATTGCCAACAGGAATGGGCATATTGCCTGTACGCAAGGGGGAGAATCGTTCGCCGGTCTGCAAAAAGCACTGGATGCCGGATACATTCGGCCAGATGAGGTTGGGGTCCTTGACTCAACCGCCCATATACTTAAGTTCGCAGTTTTTCAGGACATGTATTTTAACGACTCTTTTGATCCTGAGTTTAATATCAAACCCAAATCAGAGCTGAAAAATACACCTATTCAGTTGCGACCTGAAAATCTCACAAAATACCCCGCAGCTGGAAACCCACTATCCGGGGAAGACCTGCAAAACTTTTTACGTGAAATGGCCGCGGAAATAGCCAAAATTTTGGGCCTGAAGAAAAAATGGCACTAGTTCTCCTATTAAAAGGACCTTTAGACAGGATTACAGGCCCGCCCTGGCGCGATGTTAGAGATTTCCTTTAGCTACGGTTAATAAATACTATATGTTGACTATCTGTAGCTATAATTTTTGTAATCAGGTCTGGGCCAGGGATAATCAAGATTGTTTTTGTCATGTTAAAACTCAAAATCATCGTTGTTGACCGCACCC
>JAUWMY010000529.1 GCA_030612945.1 Desulfobacteraceae bacterium | reverse complement strand
GACAAATCCACTACTCGATAACAGTTATCTCCCTGTAAATGATATTGGTTAGTGTTACGGCCTTTTCTTCCATATCCCCAATTATATGTTCCACCCGTCGGCTTAAAAAAGTATGCATGAGCATTATGGGGATGGCCACAGCCAGACCGAGCATGGTAGTAACCAGTGCCTCGGAGATGCCTCCCGACATCATACGCGGGTCGCCGGTGCCGTAAAGGGTAATAACGTGAAACGTGCTGATCATGCCAGTTACCGTTCCCAACAGGCCAAGCAGTGGCGCAACGGCCCCCATAATGTTGAGCATGGGCAAAAACCGCTCCAGCCGGGGAAGTTCCTTTAGGATTGCCTCCTGTAAAATGCTTTCAAGGGTTTCCCTTTGTTCGGCCCTGGCGAAAAGTCCAGCCTTCAAAACATTATGGACAGGCCGGCCTTTTTTGTCTTTTGCTATTTTGTCACATTCCTGCCATTTACCTTGAAGGGCCAGTTCATTGACATTTCCCATAACACGGTCGGTGTTGACATGGACTCGCTTTAGAAAAATAATCCGCTCTAATGCTATGATAAGGGAAAAAAAACCAATGGCTATAATTGGCCAGACCAAAGGCCCCCCGTTTTTGATCTTATCTGTAAGAGTCGATTTATGCGTGATCTGTCTGAGGGCTGCACCTCCTGAAAAATCCAGGCAAACCTCATCTGTCTCCCCCCGCATGTATTTTTTGAGATTGTCTCTAATGAACCACGAAGGGAAGGCCGAAAGTGTAAAGAATTGATGGCTTCCTTCGGCGTACCTCAAGAATCCTACCTCATCACCGGTCCTATAGGCGGCAGTGAACTTTCCAACTGTCAAAACATCTCCGGTTTTTTCCACACCCGAGCGGTCAACAAAAACCCCCTTATGCAGAACCACCTCGCCAGAAAGCTCCATTTCCTGAAAAAAAAGGTCGGATATGGTTATAAAATCATCCATTCCGGGAAAGCGATCTTTGTTTAGGATTGGTTTAACCAGGTCAAGGCGTTCAGGGAGACGGGCCGTGAATTGAGACTGAGTCAAAACAGACTGAAGGTCCCTGGCAACCACCCTCACCGTGCCAGACAGCTCCCGCATGCCCATCTCATCATCTGATTGCTGCTCAGATAACTTGATCTCCTTTTCTTTGAGCTTCCTGAAGTCTTCCTGCATTATCTCGACATAAGTGCCTAATTTTTTTACATCCGCCTTCATGCGGGCAATCTCTTTTTCAAGGGATACGCGGTCTTTAAATATTCGTTCTTTACTCTCTGTAGCCTCACCCAGGGCATCCTCATAGTCGGCCTTTGCCTTCTTTGAGGCTGCCCGCATGTCTTCTCCGTAGGCAGGACAGGCCAGAAACAAGATCCATATCAGTATCCCCCAGTATTTCATGGGACGATGATCCTCCCTATGGGCAGTTTAACCAGATCAATTGTTCGCTCGCGACGGGCCATGTCCACAGCCTTATTTATGTTCCGCCGGTATCCGGGGGAGAGGGGAAGCCATCCTCCTGTGGCCCGATCATAATGCCCAACTATTTTCCCATCCGGGGCTTGCCAGAAAATGGACAGCCTGCCAAGCCTCAGGATATCCACCAGCAATGGTTGACTATCCACATAAATTGTGTCCTGATAAACCTCCACGGTGCGGCCATATTCGACCTCTACCTGGAGGGCCTCCATGACCCTGCGAAATTTTTCAGCAGCCGTTTTGTCTGGCCTGGCAAGGGCCTCTTTGATTGAGGAGAGCCTGTTTGACCGTTCCTCCGGTAAAAATGGGAGGTCCCTTTTGATAAAGACCTCAAGATAGTCAATATTTGATTCCAGACAGGACTGTAACTCTGCTCTGATGCGTTCTGTTTCCTTTGCCTTTCGCTCAGCCTCAGCAACAAGATTTTTTTGGAATTCAAGTCTTTTTTTTAACTCGTTTTTTGTCTTTTCAAGGTGTTCCTTCTGGGATCTCAACGAATGATATCGGGAAACAAGTTTCGCCTTTTTTCCGGCCCATGCGTCTTCCTTTTTCTGGGTTTTCTGACGAATCTCAATTGCTTGCACAACCTTTTTTCGAATCTGATCAGCCTCTTTGCCTGCCTCGGACTGACCTTGAATAGCAAGCAGTGAAAATAAAAAAGCCACGGTAAAGGAAGTTATTCTACGAAAGAAACGATAACTC
>JAUWMY010000399.1 GCA_030612945.1 Desulfobacteraceae bacterium | reverse complement strand
AAAAAGTCCTTTTTACATGGATTGAGGAATTGAGGAATTTAGGGATTGTGAATTATTATAAGTAGTTAGCATTGGGGACATTACGCCAAATCCCGAACTTCGTGACTTTTTACGAGATCATCAATACTATTATATTCAAATTTTTTGGGTTAAGAACTTTTTGCCACGGTCTTTCAGGGGATAAATGACCTGGAATCGTGAAACAGCTACCTATCTTCGAGAAAAAACTCGCACGCTGATTGGATCTCCTCAGATACTTCGGGAAACCAGTCTGATACTGTTTCCAATTGGGGTCCCATTATGCTTGCTGCATCAGGGTAGATTGCTGAAAAATTTGGTTCACTTTCAGAATCACTCATATGGCTATTCACTATGATGTCCGCCACGTGGACGATCATCAGCATATTAAGGTCATCCGCACTTTTACTCACTGCGTGGTGATAATTGATTGTATCAACAAGACCCTGGGGAAGCTGCCATTTTCTGGCCAGATGTGCCCCGATCTGGGCGTGGGTGATGGGGATCTCTCTATTTTCTGCATCGTAAAAAGACAGTTTATTCTCCCTGGTTGATGCCCACACCTTCCTGAAAAGGTCCTGGAAATACAGCGCGAGCACAACCTTCCCAATATCATGCAAAAGTCCTCCTGTGAAAGCATCTTCCGGTGCCTGGAGACGGGTCTCTCCGGCGAGATACTTGCTCGTTACAGCCACTGCTACCGAATGAGACCAGAAGGCCTTTATATCAAAACCTTCTAAGGCTTTTTTACCGGAAAATGCGTCAATAATCGAAACTGAAATGATGACGTTGCGGACAGAGTTAAAGCCCAATACAACGACAGCACGGGAAATATCGCTGATCTTGGAACGAAAACCGAAAAAGGCCGAGTTGACGAGTTTCAATATCTTTGGAACCATGGCCTGGTCTTTTTGTATTGTTTGACTCAACTCCTTGATCGACGTGTTGTAATCCCTGAGCATTTCATTCACTTCCATTGCAATAACCGGCAAAGTGGGAAGATCTTCTATTCGATCGAGTTTTTCCAGGATTTCTTGTGAATTCATTGGTGACTCTCCTTTTAACTGCCCTTTTCAAGCTCTCTTACCAGCTTTTCATAACTTTCCCAAAATTCCTGAAACATATTTTCCAGTCCGTCTAAGGAGTTTACCCTGGCACGGTCATCAATCGCCTTGGCTGTCTCATACAATTCATCAAAACCAAGACTGCCGGATGCCCCTTTAATGGAATGGGCCTTTTCGTGAGCCTTTTCTGCAGCTCCGACACTGATAGCAAATTTCAGTTCCTTTAGATCGGAAGAAGTTGTCTCCTTGTAAAGTCCAAATAGCTCGGTAAATTCCTCTTCTTCCAGTCCCAGATTCTCTGCTAATTTTTTTGATTCCATAACCTTTCTCCTTTCCTTTCGCTCCTTCACATTTCAGCCACTTTTAACATTTCAGGTACGTTCTTTTCTGATGAGACCTTCCCATCTGATACCATCTTGATAGTTTCCGCCATCTCCCGCATTACGATAGGTTTCATGACTAATCCGCTGATACCCATGGCCTTGGCCCTGTCCGAATCGGTTGTATCGCTAAATCCTGTGCAAAGGATGATAGGGATATCCGGGCGGATCTGTTTAAGTTCTCTGGCAAGATCAAAACCCGTCATCTGAGGCATGGTTTTGTCGCTTATGACCAGGTCAAATCTTTCGGGATTATTCCGGAAGGCCTCAAGCGCTTCCAGACTGCTTGTTCTGATAATAACCTCATGTCCAAGGTGCTCAAGCATTTTTTTCCCTATATCTACCAGAGCCGGTTCATCGTCTACAAAAAGAATTCGTTGATGCCCTGTGGGAATGGCTTCCACTGTCTTCTTCTCTTCCTCAACCTTCTTTTCAATTGCACGAAGGTAGATATTAAAAGTAGAACCCTTCCCTATTTCGCTATAAACCGTGATCACTCCCCCATAACTCTTCACGATCCCATGTACAACGGCCAACCCCAGTCCAGTTCCCTCTCCCTTTTCCTTGGTGGTAAAATAAGGGTCAAAGATACGTTCCACAACTCCAGCAGACATGCCATGGCCCGTATCACGAATGGTCAACAGCACATAGTTGCCAGGGGGCACATTGGGGTATTCCAATCCTATGTCCCCATTTCCAACTTCCACATTCCGAATTCCTACTTCCAACACGCCTCCTTTGTTATTCATGGCATGAGCCGCGTTAGTGCAGAGATTCATCAGCACCTGGTGTATCTGGGTGGGATCAGCCTCAATAATACCCGTATCGGGTTCTATATTACGCCGGATTTCAATGGTCGTGGGAAGTGATGCCCTCAGAAGCTTGAGTGCCTCCTTTACAATATGGCTTACCTGCAAGGGTTTCCGTTCTTGATCCCCCTGGCGGCTGAACGCAAGGATCTGTTTCACAAGGTCTTTCGCACGACGGCCTGCCTTTAGCACTTCCTTTAACTTGTCCCGTGTCTTAGAACCCTCCGGTATTTCGTATTCAGCCAACTCAGTGTAACCGATAATGGCGCTTAAGATATTGTTAAAGTCATGGGCAATTCCTCCTGCCAGGGTTCCGATGGCTTCCATCTTTTGGGCCTGACGAAGTTTGTCCTCCAGTTTAATTTCTTCTGTCACGTCTCGCTTGACTGCAACGAAATTGATTATTTCACCAGAAGTATTCTTGACGGGCGAGATAGTTGCTTCTTCCTCGTAGAGTGTGCCATTCTTTTTTTTGTTTATAAAATGCCCTCTCCATACCTTACCGCTGGCTATGATAGTCCACAGGTCTGCATAGAATTCTTTGCGGTGCTTGCCACTTTTTAGTGTCCGAGGATTTTGGCCAACAGCCTCTTGCCGGCCGTAACCTGTAATGGATTCAAAAGCAGGGTTGACATACTGGATTGTGCCATCCCTATCGGTTATAACGACACTTTCCGCTGCCTGTTCAATAGCAGTGGCCAGGCTAACACGCTCTTCCTCTGCCTGTTTGTGCTCGGTGATGTCTTTATCTACCCCACGGTAACCGTACAACTCGCCTTTCTCGTTTAGTATTGGTACGCCATTGGTCAGGAGATAAATGCTGTCTCCTTCTTTTGTCAGGGTCCAGTGTTCTAAGTCAACAATTGGTTTTTTCTCAGATACAACTTTCTTTAAATATGATCCTATTCGTTTTTCTGAGTCTTCCGGCATAAGTTCGAAAGGAGTTTTTCCGATAAGTTCTTCGGGCTCATATCCAAGTATTTCCTTTACCTTCCCGGATGCAAATGTGTATCTTCCATATTTGTCAACTTCCCAAATCCAGTCTGCCATACTATGCGAGATACCCCTAAAACGCTCTTCGCTCTCCAGCAATGCCTCTTCTGTTACCTTACGCTCCTCCATCTCTTTTTTTAGTTTTAAATGGGATTTCTTAATGCCTCGATTAAGCTTTAGAATGAAAATGCTTGATCCTGCC
>JAUWMY010000321.1 GCA_030612945.1 Desulfobacteraceae bacterium | reverse complement strand
ATCGGGCGACGGATTCCATTATTCCCTTGGCCACGTTAGGTTCCAGGGCGAGAAAACTACCTTGGTCTGTTTGTTGAATCGCGCCGGATATGGCATTTTCAACATTCTGGTCGAGGGTTATTAGAGGGATTTTTCCGTCGGATGTTTGATAGAGTTTGGTAATCGTTCTCGCTAAGGCCTGGCGGACATGCTCTGTCAATGTATCCATATCCTTTGTCATGGGGGCCCAGTCGGCCAGCGTCTCAAGGATAGTGAGTAAGTCACGAATGGGGATTTGCTCGCTCAGCAGGTTTTGAAGCACCTTGACACCCCCTCCAAGTGGCAGTAAATTGGGAACCAGTTCTTCCACGACCTTTGGGTGGGAGTTTCTTAGATCGTCCAACAGTTGCTGTACCTCCTGTCTGCCCAGTAATTCGTGAGCGTGGATGCGGATCGCATCCGATAAATGCGTTGTTAGAACAGTGGCAAGATCAACTACCGTATACCCCTGTGCCATGGTCTTCTCTCTCACTCCTTCTTTGATCCAGAAAGCCGGAAGGCCATAGGTGGGTTCTCTTGTTGGGATGCCTTCTATTTTCATGGTTGAATTTTCTGCATTCATGGCTAAGTAGTGATTTAACATCAATTCTCCCCTGGCTATATCATTTCCCTTAAGTAATATGGAATATTCAGCAGGCTTCAATTGCATGTTATCCTGGATATGGAGGGGGGGCACAATAATGCCGATATCTTGTGCGATTTGTCTCCGAATTGACTTAATCCGATCCAAAAGTGTTCCGTCCTGTTCTGCGTCCACTAAAGGGATAAGCCCGTATCCTACTTCTAAGGCCAGGATATCGAGGGGGGGAAGAGCTGTCAGTCTTTCGGGAGGTTTGGCCTTTGCTTCAAGCATCTTTTTGGTCTCTTCTTCTACCAAATCGGTTTTCAGTGATTGCGATACCAGATAAGCCACAGTTCCAGCCATGGCTGATAAAATCATGAATGGAAGTGCCGGCAATCCTGGGATAAGACCAAATCCAAGTAGCACAACAGAGGCAATACCAATGGCTCTCGGTTGAAGTAAAATCTGGGAGACTATTTGCGTTCCTAAAGCAGAATTAGATCCGGCCCTACTCACAACAATACCTGCGGCAGTTGAAATGATGAGGGCAGGAATCTGTGTAACCAACCCATCTCCTACTGTCATTAACGTGTAATTCTCTGCTGCGTGAGAGAAACTCATTCCATTCTGTAAGACGCCTATGGCGAGGCCTCCCACAATATTTATCAATGTTATTATTACTCCTGCTATGGCATCTCCACGAACAAATTTGCTGGCCCCGTCCATGGCACCATAAAAATCGGCCTCCTGGGAAATTATCATTCTCCTTTCCCTGGCTTTGTGCTCGTCAATCAGTCCCGCATTCAGGTCTGCATCGATGCTCATCTGTTTGCCTGGCATTGCATCCAGAGTAAACCGGGCAGCTACTTCTGCAATTCTTCCTGCGCCTTTGGTAATAACCACGAAGTTAATAATAACAAGAATCAGAAAGATAATGGCTCCTACAACATAGTTGCCTCCCACTACAAAGCTCCCAAATGCCTTGATCACTTTTCCGGCAGCCATGGTTCCTTCGTTTCCATGGAGGAGAATCATTCGAGTGGAAGCGATATTGAGTGACAAGCGGAATAGAGTGGCAAGTAAAATTATTGAAGGAAATGTTGATAGCTCTAATGGCCTCATGATGTATGTGGCCACAAGAACGATTATCAAGCAGAACGTTATGTTGAAAGACAATAGAATGTCCAGAAGCACGGTAGGCAACGGTATTACCATGAACACGAGGATACCAACTATTGCCACAGCCAAAAAAACATCGCTGTTTTTCAGAAATTTGGGAAGATGTATTGGGGTCTGACCCTGTTCTGCTATATCCATAATCCGATTGCTCTTCTACACATAATTGCTTTTGGCTGCTCTTAGGCCATATACATACGCCAGGATTTCTGCCACCGCCCGATACAGGTTTGCAGGGATAAATCCACCTATTTCCACCACCTTGAAAAGTGTCTGAGCCAGGGGTTTGTGTTCAACGAGAGGCACACCATTGTCTCTGGCAAGGTCTTTAATCCTTTCCGCTATTAATCCAGCTCCCTTTGCAATTATCTGTGGAGCCATCATAGCCTTTGCATCATATTTCAGGGCAACTGCCAGACTGGTGGGATTCGTTATCACAACATCGGCCTTAGGGACTGATTCCATCATTCGGCGCTGGGCCATTTCTCTTTGAATACTCTTAACCCTTGCTTTGACAGCGGGATCTCCTTCTCTTTGTTTAAATTCATCTTTGACTTCCTGTTTGGTCATTCTCATACCCTTTTCGTGCTGCCAGCGTTGGAAGGCATAATCCAAAGCAGCCAGGACAATCAAAGTCAAACAGGTGTAAAAACATATTTTGAAAGATACTCTCGCAATGAATGACAGGGTTTCTCCTATACTCATTTGCATTAAAGAAGGAATATTTTCCAGTTCTCCCCTTATCATTAGAAAGGCGATGAATCCTACGAAAAGGAGCTTAAAAAGTGATTTGACAAGCTCCACCAGGGACTTTAGAGAAAATAATCGTTTGATTCCCTCCAAAGGATTTAGCTTGGAAAGCTTTGGAATAAGTGGCTCTCCGGTAAATAGA
This sequence comes from Desulfobacteraceae bacterium, assembly GCA_030612945.1. Taxonomy (GTDB): domain Bacteria; phylum Desulfobacterota; class DSM-4660; order Desulfatiglandales; family Desulfatiglandaceae; genus 4484-190-2. The sequence goes on along the minus strand of JAUWMY010000321.1, from coordinate 1,530 downwards.
AATCCAATCTGCAACAGGTTGGCTATAATACCACCAATCAGGACAGCTGACATCAAAGGCATTAAAACTGAGAAGACATGTTTGAAAATTTCCAGCAGGAATGAATGAAGGGAGACACCCTGCAGATCATGCAGGGACCCGATATTGCGAAAGATTCCTCCCATAAAGTCTGAAAGACTCCAAAACATCCAAGAACCGGAAAAAAACAGTACCCCAAGGGAGGAAAGCAGAACCAAAGCAGAAGGGATCTCTCTGCTCTGGGCTACCTGCCCTTTCTTTCTTGAATCCTCTCGACGCTTAGGAGTCGCCGGTTCTGTTTTTTCCTGATCTTTTCCTTCAGGCACAATAGCTCCCAATAACTACATGGTTTTTAAAAGGAAAACGATGTCTTTTCCCAATCCACTGAACACCTGGTGGAGAAAAGACGATAAATAGGGAACAGTTAAAGACAACATCAGCAGTCCAATAAGAATTTTTAAAGGCATGGCAACAATAAATATGTGCATCTGAGGGACTGTTCTGGCAATTAGTCCAAGAGCTACGCTCGTAATCAGCATGGTTGCCATGATGGGAGCGCCTATCTTTAGAGAAATAATGAACATATTGCTCCCAAGCTTCATTAAGTGTTCGACCAGTGAATAATTCAAAGTAAAATTAAAAGGAGGTACTAATCGGAAGCTTTCCACCATGGACCGCAAAAACCAGTGGTGAGCATTAATGACCAGGAATACCAGCATGGCGATCAGATTATTGAACTGGGCGAGTATAGGAACCTGGGCGCTCGTTTGGGGGTCCATGACATTGGCAATGGCAAGACCCATCTGGAAGCCGGCTAATTGGCCCGCCAACTGGATTCCAGTAAACAGCAGCCTTACGGAAAGGCCAATACTAACTCCTAATATGATTTCGCCAATTACTCCAAGTCCAAAAGGCATTAACTCTGTAATCAATGGCATATGGTCTAATTTTAATATGGGGAAAAGAACAATGCTGATAGATAATAGAAGTCCTGCCTTTAAAAGGACAGGTATGTTTTTGCTGCCAAAAAGTGGGACGGTCATCATGATCGCACCTACTCGCAGGAAAATCAAAAAGAATGCCTGAAGTTGTTGTAGTGGGATATTAATAATATTCATCTGTCTATAGACCGTAAGATAATCTTTTTTGGGGCTGGCGATCATTTGGTCCAAAAATAAGAACCGTAGCTAACCGCCGTAAAATTGAGGAGTTCCGAATTGAGGTATTGAGGAATTGAAGGTGTTTTGTTGATTTTAATTCCTAAATTCCTGAATCCCTAAATTCCTAAATTTAGTACGGCATTTTGAGAAATAATCCTTCTATACTGTTTAAGAAAACTGTTTTGGGGTCGCCATTTTTCACCCGTACTTCCCGTGGGTCGCTATACATCGTGATGCTGGATGCTCGATCTCCCGCTTCAGCGGGACTGGCCAAAAAAGGCGTGATTCCCTATAGATATCCAGTATCCAGAAACCAGTATCTCGGCTCAATGAAGCTCAAACTTCTCTTTAT
>JAUWMY010000513.1 GCA_030612945.1 Desulfobacteraceae bacterium | reverse complement strand
CCCCAGGCAGGCTGCAAACCTGATGCGCAAACTAACAGATATGACTGGCCTTAACTTAGGCCCTGGCATGGAGGAAGCCTTAACCAGGATGGAAGCGGGAGAGGATCCTGAAAACATCGAAGCGGAAATGGGTGATATCCTTGAAGGGGAAGAGCCATTTGGTATCAAAGAAAAACTGTCAAGGCTCTCCAAAAAGCGCCCGCCCAAGGTGGACGACAAGCTCTATGACCTATGATTTTATATTTGATCTTCATAGGCTGACCAGCTCGATGTCTCCCCAGCTCGCCATTCTGTCCTCGACAATAACTACACCTCCCAGGATTTCTTCCATACCACGTATCCTGTCAATGGCCTTTTCGATATCCCCTTTTCCCTTTATCTGATTCCCGAGGGCAGTTGCAGCCCCATCAGCCATGGCTGCTGAAGATGAAATTATGCAAACAACGTCCGCGACACCCATACTCAGGGAATGGCCTACCGTTGCCGACGAGGAGCAGACGCCTAAAGGCATTTTTTTTACAGGAATCAACAGGCCGAAACGGTCGCTCAACGGGGAGGCCCCGGCAAAAATCGCGACAGTCACCGGCCGATTCGCTTTAAGACAGATATCCCCGCCATTCTCGACAATTACCTGAGATGAGAGCCTGAGAAGGCCTGCACACACGTACTGAGCAATGGCCCCTGCTACAGATGCCATTGGGCCAACACCTATCTTTTTTGTTGCTTCAATCATCTCTCTCGCCAACGGAGGAGCGTAAGGGTCTTCGGGCCACGCCGATAAGGTAGTAGCGAACTCTGAGTGTAAGCTGATATATGTTTCAAGCTGATGTCTGCAATCGAATACCAGATCTGTGGCCTCTTTCTTTAGATTTGTACCGGCACTGATCCATAAGTCGGTTTCTTTGACTGCAACATGAAAGGAAATTAGATCCCTGGTCAGCACCCTCTTTCTATATGTACGCGTCCTGTATTGTGGCACTTTGAACCCTTTCACCGTTCAAATAATGTCCAAAAAATTGACTCATTTTAAGAGCAAGCTGCGAGGCCTCTATTACGTAATTACTCAGGTTGTCAGGTTCAGGGTTCAGCGCCGCCTCTGACCGCCGAAGCGGCCAGTTTGATCGAAAAAGAGACTCCAGCGTTACGGAGTCAGATACGAGGGTTGTTTAGCCTGCGGCGGGGGGTCGCATTTTTCATATTGCTTGACACAGTTGATGAACCTATGAACGGCAGCAGTTACGCGCAATGTGCACCCCTCGATATCTCAAAACCGTGCAGTTTTCATCAGCTAACCTTGAACCGTGAACCATGGAACTTTGAACCTGAATTACTGTATTACAACATATAGTATAAGTATTCCCTACTGTCCACCATATCTATCTAATCACATAAATTTAGTTAAAATATAAAAATATATTTGACAAATATGATCATATATGTATAATTATTTGTATTTTAGCATAATCCGGTGAAAGCTTTTTTTTGGGGAGGAGTGTGCATGAAAAAATATGCGGTTACTGAAAAATTAGTGGATAAAAATTTATACCCCAAGAAAGACCTCAATCAGTACTATAGTGTAGAGGTTTGGATAGATGGACTGGATGTTCCCTATCAATTTAAGATCTGGCAAATCACGTCCGGATGTGCCTGGGTCCTTGCCAAAAAAGATTCAAATATTATACCTCTTTTAAAGCTAGGGGACATCTTGAATATCAAATGCTATCCTGCCAACCAGTTGTTCCCCCCCGACTGTCTTGAAACAACGATTAGATATGTTTCAATGAATGATAAAGGACGATTCAAAGACCATTGCCTAATCGGGTTGGAATTTCCAGAAAACCAGGATAGGAAACAACCACATCAGGCGTACGAAGCAAGACTCCCTCGAGCGTTTGCACAAGACACGGTATAATGGCCACCCCTCCTTAACTGCCCATAAGTGATAAGTTGTTTTTAAAGATGAACATCGAACGTCCAACATCGAATTAAAAAACAAACATCCAATAATGAGATACGAAGCTTATGGATAAAGTCCTTTGGGAGCTCCGCTGCCTGGGCTTCACCATGGTTTGGATAAGGCGAAGTTCCCGATCTTAACAATTGGCCCACAACATGGTTGCCTGTTCAAGCAGCCTTTCTGCAAGATCATACCTTTGCTTCTTCATCTTTCTCTTCAATCACCATTCGCTGTTCAATATTGGTTTTTTTATTCATCATTCGATGTTGGACGTTCGATGTTCGATGTTAATCTTTTTCAGTATACCTTCCACAGTCCTTCCGGTGCAAAAAATAACTTAGCGCTTATGCTAAAAGGGAGACGTCCTCTTTTCCGGTATGTATTTATGGGGAATCTTTTCCTCGTTCCACTCTTTTGAGACATAAAGGTTACAATAACAGCTTCCATACTCCTTTA
>JAUWMY010000439.1 GCA_030612945.1 Desulfobacteraceae bacterium | reverse complement strand
AGCAGGTGAGCTTGAGGTTGAATTCGCAGAGATGAGCGGCTATGAGGCAGAGTCTGAAGCGGCAGTTCTCTTAAGCAATCTGGGAATTACCGAAGAGATGCATCAGAAAAAGATGAAGGAACTCGAGGGCGGGGAAAAGGTTCGAGTGCTCCTTGCCCAGGCCTTGTTCGGAACCCCTGATGTCCTGCTTCTGGACGAGCCAACCAACAACCTGGACATCAAGTCCATTGCCTGGCTTGAGGAGTTTCTCTACAGGTTCCAGAACACGGTAATCGTGGTATCACATGACCGTCATTTCATGAACCAGGTGTGCACCCACATTGCAGACATTGATTTCGGTAAAATCTCGGTGTACATGGGAAACTACGATTTCTGGTATCAGGCCAGCCAACTGAACCTGAAACAGAAACAGGCGGGAAACAAGAAAATCACTGCCCGGGCCAATGAACTGAAGGCTTTTATCCAGCGGTTCAGTGCCAATGCCTCCAAGTCGAAGCAGGCCCCCTCCCGAAAGAAACTCTTAGAAAAACTCACCATTGAGGACATGCCGGTGTCGTCAAGAAAATACCCGTTTATTTGCTTCAAGCCGGAACGACCCTGTGGTAACGTGATCCTGGAAGTGGACGGACTCACCAAGACCATCGATGGTGAAAAGGTATTGAACAACGTGAGTTTTACTGTGAACGGTGGGGATAAGATCGCCTTGATGGGCGGGAACAGCTTGGCCAAGACCACACTTTTACAAATTCTGGCTGGGGAGATGGAACCGGACAGCGGAACTTTCCATTGGGGAGCCACCATTACCCACTCATATTTTCCCAAAGAATACAGTGCCTATTTCAACGGTGACCGGAACCTTATCGAATGGCTCCTGCAGTTCGCTCCCCCAACAGAGGGCGAGAGCTTTGCCAGGACCTTCCTGGGACGCATGCTCTTTTCCGGGGAAGAGGCCCTTAAAAAGATCAGCGTACTCTCCGGTGGGGAAAAAGTTCGCTGCATGCTTTCAAGGATGATGCTTTCCGAATCCAATGTCCTGATGCTGGATGAACCCACCAACCACCTCGACCTGGAATCGATCACGTCATTAAATAACAGCCTGCTCAACTTCCAGGATGTGATTCTTTTTACCTCCCATGACCACGAGTTCGTGAATACCGTGGCAAATCGGATTATCGAAATCACCCCCGGTAGCGTCATCGATCAACTCATGACTTTCGACGAGTATATTGAAAGGACGGAAGTTGTGAAAACCCGTGAAGCCATGCTCCGGAAGGCCGCTTAACCAACCGGTTTCAAAAGCCACTCATTCTACTTAGACAAGCACACCTCGCTGATAAGGTTGCCATAAAACTCAAAAAAGTATATAATTATTTTATGTCTTTAATTAGCTTACAGAATATAACACTAAGTTTTGGCGGCCCGCCCATACTACAACAGATCAACCTTCAGATTGAACCAGGGGAACGGGTCTGTCTGATTGGCCGCAATGGCGAAGGCAAATCTTCTCTTATGAAATTGATTGCCGGAGACCTTAAACCAGACAGCGGCAACATTATTCGACAGCATGGACTCCGTGTTGCTCGCCTCAGTCAGGATGTACCATTGGATCTTAACGGCTCGGTATTTGAGGTTGTTGCCGGCGGACTTGGTGAATTACAGAAACTTTTTACGCAATACCATGACATTTCAATGCGCTTAAGTTCCGGCGAAGGCGAAAATCTGCTAACAGAAATGGAAACTGTGCAACACCAACTGGAAACCGTGGGCGGCTGGCAGGCTCAACAACGTGTGGAAACAGTTATCTCCCGTCTTCAGTTGAATGTGGGTTCAAATTTTTCAGAGCTTTCCGGAGGTATGAAAAGAAGAGTTTTACTGGCTCGGGCATTGGTGAGCGATCCGGATCTTTTACTCCTTGATGAGCCTACCAACCATCTTGATATCAATGCCATAACCTGGCTGGAAGAGTTTTTGTTAAACACGAACATCTCCCTTTTATTTGTCACCCATGACCGGATGCTTCTCAGAAAACTCGCGACCCGTATTATTGATCTCGGCAGGGGTTGTCTTACAAGCTGGCCTGGCAATTATGATACATATCTTAAACGAAAAGCCGAAACACTCGCAGCCGAAACATCCCAGCGGAGTCTTTTCGACAAAAAACTCGCCCAGGAGGAAATATGGATACGCCAAGGGATCAAAGCCCGGCGTACCAGGAATGAGGGAAGGGTTCGAGACCTTATTGAAATGCGTAAAGAACGCGGGGCCAGGCAGGAACTTATCGGCCGTGCCCGCATGCAAATCCAGGAGACAGTGCCATCGGGAAAACTTGTTGCAGAGTTAAAGGGGATCACATTCGGCTATGATGATAAAATAATTATCCAAAACTTTTCCACCACAATTCTGCGTGGCGACAGAGTAGGCATTATCGGGCCGAATGGTTCCGGCAAAACCACCTTGCTTCGTCTGTTGCTTGGCGATCTTAAACCGCAACAAGGCTCAGTCAGGCTCGGCACTAACCTTGAAACCGCCTATTTTGACCAGCATCGGGCCCTGCTTGATGAAAATGATACGGTCATCAATAATGTCGGAGAAGGCAACGACATGCTGACTATTAATGGCAGACAGAGGCATATCATCGGCTATTTGCAAGATTTTCTCTTCGCCCCGGATCGGGCACGTTCACCGGCCCGAATACTTTCCGGCGGCGAGCGAAATCGGTTGCTTTTGGCTAAACTTTTTACAAAGCCTGCTAATATCCTGGTGATAGACGAACCAACAAATGACTTGGACGCCGAGACCTTGGAACTCTTGGAGGAACTGCTTTTTGATTACAAAGGCACGGTTCTTCTAATCAGTCACGACCGTGCATTTCTGGATAATGTAGTCACTTCCACCTTTGTTTTTGAGAAAGAAGCCAAGGTACAGAAATATGCTGGAGGCTATGATGACTGGCTTATACAACGACCGGCAGAGATAGCAGAGACAAAACCTGCGCCTGAAAAGAAAATAAAAAAGAAACTAAAGCCGGCAGGGCCGAGAAAACTCACTTTCAAGGAAGCACGCGAACTGGAGAGTCTGCCACAGAAGATTGAGGCTATGGAAACTGAACAGCAGGAAATTTATAACTCCATGGCAGATCCCTCATTCTACCAGCAGGAAAGCGCGCTCATTAGTCAAGCCAAGGCAAGAATTGAAGAGCTGGAACAATCTCTTGCCATAGCATATG
>JAUWMY010000158.1 GCA_030612945.1 Desulfobacteraceae bacterium | reverse complement strand
CGATCCTCTGATCCCACAACAGAGCAACACGCCGGGGGGCCCCGTAACGGGGAAGAGGGAGAAGTCATCGGTGAAGAACCCGTGCGCGGTGACGCCGGAGCAGGAGGCGCGGGAGAGGGAGAGATGGGTCCCCATGAAATGGAGTCCAGCGCCTATGATCTGGGCAGGCTTCTTACCGAGCAGTTCGAACTCCCCAATCTGAAAGAGAAGGGCAAGAAAAGGGCCCTTGCCCGTTACACCTATGACTTGACAGACAAAAACCGTGGATTTGGGCAGTTTCTGGACAAAAAGGCCAGCCTGCGGAAAATACTGGAGACCAATATCGGCTTGGGCAATATTTCGGACTGGGATGACATTGATCCTACCCGCCTGCTGGTCGCCCCTCATGACATGATCTATCGGATCCTTTCTCGGGAAATAGACTATGAGTCTCAGGCCCTGGTCTTTTTTATCCGGGACTACTCCGGGTCCATGCACGGTCCGCCAACTGAAGTGGTGGTCTCCCAGCACGTTCTGATATATAGCTGGCTCTTGTACCAGTATGCGCGGCAGGTGGAATCCCGGTTTATACTCCATGACACGGAAGCTAACGAAGTTCCAGATTTTTACACCTATTACAATTCAAAGGTAGCCGGCGGGACCAAGGTGGTATCGGCCTATCGGTTGGTGAACAAGATTGTGGATCAGGAGAATCTGGCCCAGGATTATAACATATATGTCTTCCATGGTACTGACGGCGAGGATTGGGACACTGAGGGCAAGGAGACTGTTCCGGAGCTAAAGAAAATGCTGACCTATGCCAACCGGATGGGGATCACTATTGCCCACGAAAATTCCGGAGCAGAGAAAAAGACTGTGGTGGAGAAATATGTTGTAGATTCAAAGCTCTTAGAAGAAAAACCGGATTTGCTCAGGCTGGATGTGGTGCAAGTGAACGCTGACGAAACCCGCCTGATAGAAGGAATAAAGAAGCTGATCGATTAGACAAAAATCAGATCTCGTTATACCCGGCTTGTCGGCTCCGCGTAGAGGACGGGGTTTTCAAGAAAGTAACAAAAGAACTTTTATCATGGAACTAATTAATCAGCATACCAAAAAGATCATGGAAAGTTGCAAGGAAAGGGCTCAAGGAGAGGGCTTGAAATTTAGCCAGGAGACCCTTGAATACATTGTGACCAACCGTGATATGCTTGAGCTGTCGCCCAAGGGAATGATCCCTACCCTGTATGATTACTGGGTGCATGAAGTGGAGGTCCAGAAGGAAAAGGGTCGCTATGAGCTTTATCCTGTCAACCCTTATGAAACTGTGATCAACACCCGGCCTGCGATCTCTTTTTATAATGACAACAACCCGGACTGGCTGAACGTGATGATCTTCTTTCACGTTCTGGCCCATATTGATTTTTTTCAGAACAACCTCTTTTTCCGCAACACATGGGACTATGATTTCACCGGCCAGGCCCTTTCGGACAAACGGCTCATAGCCAAGCTAAGGTCAGAAAAGGGGAGATGGGTGGATTACGTTATCGAATTTACCCGGGGTATTGATAATTTGGTTGGTTATTATAATGAACTGGACCATTCCAATCGACCACCAACCACAGGCCTGTCTAAACGCTTGGACTTTTACTTTGACGTCTTTCTGCAATCCAAGAAAAAGGTGAGAATCAGCGAGTATAATAAAGAAGTGGAGAGGTACAACGAATGCCTCAAAAAATACGGGGACTGGGCTGAACAATATTTTTTTTCGGAAGCGACCAAGAAATATCCAGAATTTGAAGCCCTCTTTGATAAAAGCCTTAAGGAGAAACCTAAGCGCCGCGTAGATCTGATTCAGTTTTTGATGGACCACTCTGACTTCTTAAGCAAAGAAGAAAACACGTGGATGAACTCAGTCATGGAGGTGGTACGCAAGACCTCACTGTTCTTCCAGCCCCAGATCCGAACCAGGATTATGAATGAAGGCTGGGCCAGCTACTGGCATGAAAGGCTCTTTCTTCGGGATGACCGTATCGACGGGCACGAAGTGGACTTTGCCAGGGTCAATGCCCGGGTGGTTTCAATGCCGCGCCAGGGGCTGAACCCCTATGCCCTGGGGATGCGCCTCTTTTCCCATATCCAGGAAATGGCTGATAAAGGGAAATATTCCATTGAATTCCAACGCATTTTAGATGCCCAGGCCAGGGGCAAGTTTGATGCCCGCACCGGTCAGGGCCGCGAGGCCCTTTTTAGAGTCCGGGAAAACTTCTCTGATTTTTCATTTATCAATACCTTTCTTGATGATGATTTTATCACTCGCAACAATCTCTTTGTCACCGGGAGGAGATTGAACCAGTCCAAAGGGGTGTGGGAGTATTACATCAGGAGTAGGAAGCCTGAGGACTATCGCCGGATGCTATTGGATTCCTTGTATCATCCCCCTTTTATCGACATTGACCATAACAGGAATGAAAAGGGAGGGCTCTATCTGGTGCACCGTTTTGAGGGCAAGCCCCTGGTAAAGGAGTTCATTGAAAATACGATGCTCGGAATTGAATATCTGTGGGGCGGCCCGGTTCAATTGGAGACCAGCGAAGTTGTGTCCCAGGTTGCCAAAGAAGGACTGGCGTTTGTTCCACTTACTGCGATCCTGCATTCAAAACAGCCCAAAGAAGAAGAGATCAAATGGCAACGAGTCGTCTACACCATGAAAGAGCGAACGCTCTCCAAAAAAGTCATTGAATCGGATGTGAAACATGAAAAACACTAAAAGGGCCATGCAGCAAGTGGATCACAGACTGCGAGAACGGGAACGCCGCTTGCCCGTTCCCTTTGAGGAATTCCTTAACATTCTTACATCAAACCCCTCCGCGGTAATACGCAATGTATTCCAGTTGTTCCATGACATGGTCAAGTTGTATGTGGGAGAAGGTATTGAGGAGTACCCCGATGATCCCGAAAATATCGGTTTCATGGACTATGATTTCAGCCGGCTCTTGGTTGAAGGCGCTGATCACCCTTTTTTTGCCGATCGGATTTTTTCCAATAGATTGATAAACCTTGTTCAGTCCTTGAGACGCGGTGCCCAGCAAAACAAAATCTATATCTTTTACGGTCCTCCCGGTTGCGGGAAGAGCACATTTTTAAATAACCTGCTCACAAAATTTGAAGAATATGCCAATACAAAAGAGGGATTACGCTGGGAAACGGTTTGGAGGCTGGACCGAAAATTGTTGGGCGTATCATACAGAAATGAGCCCCATCCTTTATTTGACAAACTCTCAAAAGTGCTCGACGCCTACCAGGTGGGCCGGGAAGGCTCTAACGAGGACGAGGAAGATTCTCTTATTGAACAAAGCCTCCCTGACTTTACTGAGGATGATATTATTGAGATTTCCTGTCCCAGTCATGATCATCCCCTGCTGATGATCCCCAGGGATACACGCCGGGCTTTTTTGAATGAACTGTTAAAGGACAATCAGTTCGGGGAAAATTTTTTGAGCGCAAAGGAATACGATTGGGTTTTTAGAGATGACCCTTGCACTATTTGTAGTTCCATCTTAGAAGCCCTGTTGAACAAGCTGGAAAGCCCTGAGGAAGTGTTTCAAATGATTTTTGCCCGGCCTTATCAGATCAACAGGCGACTTGGGGAAGGCATCAGCGTCTTCAATCCCGGGGATAAGCCCATGCGGCAAAATTACTTGACCAATCCCCTGGTCCAGAAAAGGCTAAATGGCCTTTTCAAAGACAGCAACCAGGTGAAATACATTTTTTCTCAATATGCCAAGACCAACGACGGCATATACGCCCTGATGGACATCAAATCCCATAATACAGGGAGGTTGATCGAGCTCCACAATATTATCAGTGAAGGAGTCCACAAGATTGAAGAAATCGAAGAGAGCGTAAATTCACTCTTTGTGGGTGTAATGAATCCTGAGGATGAGAAAGAGATAAAAGATATCCGGTCCCTTTTAGGCCGCATTGAATATGTAAAAATCCCCTATGTCATGGATTTCAGAACAGAGGTGGAGATTTACCGCAATATCTTCGGTAAACATATTGACAAAGATTTTCTTCCCAGGGTCCTTAATAATTTTGCAATGGTGATTATTTCCTCCCGGTTGGATATCAAGTCGGAAGCCTTACTGGAATGGATCGGTGATCCTAAGAAATATGGCGCCTATTGCGATAGCAACCTCCAGCTTTTGAAGATGGAGCTTTATGCAGGATATGTCCCCGCCTGGCTTTCGGAAGAAGACAGAAAATCGCTAACTGCCAAGCGCAGGAGGCAGATCATGGCCGAAGCAGATACAGAAGGGTGTAAGGGCTTTTCTGGTCGTGAGTCCATAAAGATCTTTAACTCGTTCTATTCACGCTACGCCCAGCAAGACAAACTGATCAATATGAACGTGCTGGTTAACTATTTCACCGAGATCCGCAAAGATCTGAGCAAATCCATACCTGAAGGATTCTTGACTGCCCTAATGCACATGTACGACTACAGTATTTTGCAGGAGGTTAAGGAATCCCTTTACTATTACAATGAGGAAAAAATTTCCGGGGACATACAAAATTACCTGTTCGCCCTTAACTTTGAGATAGGGGCCGTGGAAACCTGTGATTATACCGGCGAACAGCTTGAAATTACAGAAGAGTTCCTGGAGGGCATTGAAGCTCGTTTGCTTGGACCGGAGGTTGACAAAAATGCACGGTTTTCTTTTCGGGAAGACACCCAGAAGAAGTACACCTCCAAGACCTTGACCCAGGAAATCATAGTTGAGGGCTTCCCCTTAGTCGAGACAGGGCTTTTTCAATCCCTGCATGAACGATATGTTTATCATCTAAAGGAGAGGGTACTTGATCCGTTTTTGAAGAACGAGAACTTCCGCCGCACCATAAAAGATTATGATGAAGAGGATTTCAAAACTTATGATAAGCGAATCAGGGATGATGTAACTTACTTGATAAACAACCTATGTCAAAAATATCATTATACAGAACAGGGCGCAAAAGAAGTCTGTATATATGTTATTGACCGTGACCTTGCCAAAAAGTTTGCTAATCCTTGAAAATGGCCCCAAGACCCTTTTTTGATGGTTTCCGCGAAACTTCTCAGAGAGGAATTTGGCCGTCTTTTTCAACCCCCAATACTGTTCATCTGACGAACACATTTACGAGGATTGTATGGCAGCAGACCATGATCCTTGGGTTTGTTCAGGATCGTATCCATGATAAGATTCAGCAAATGGCTATCTCCTTTGCCATCCCTTAAAGGGGTTTTTATGTCGGTTTCCTGATCAGAAAAGAGACAGCCCTTTAAATGGCCATCTGCCGTCAATCGCAATCGATTGCAGTTGTCACAAAAATGATTACTTAAAGCCCCTATAAAACCGACCTCTCCTTTGGCCCCTTCAAGAGCATATCTTTCAGCCGGGCCATCCAAAGTATTGTGACCGATGGGTTGAAGGATTCCCAAGGTTTGGATTCTATTATGAATTTCTTTTGCGGAGATAAATTTCTCAGTAGTCCAGATATTCTTATCCCCAATAGGCATAATCTCGATAAAACGGACATGATAAGGTTTATTTAGGGTTAGTGAGGCAAAATCCAATATTTCATCATCATTGACACCTTTTATCGCTACCACATTAATTTTAATGGGATTGAACCCCACGTGCTCCGCCTCCTCAAGGCCCTCCCACACCCGTTCAAAAAAGTCCCGTCCGGTAATACGAAAGAACCGCTCAGGTCTGAGAGAATCCAGGCTCACATTGATCCGGCTAATGCCACAGTTTTTGATGTCAACGGCAAGACTTTTGAGCAACACCCCATTTGTAGTCAGTGTGATTTCCTCCAATCCTTCTATCTTAGAAAGCCTTTCAAGAAAACTTATGAATCCCTTTCTTACCAGGGGTTCCCCGCCAGTAAGTCTGATTTTACGAATACCTTTTTGAATGGAGAGCCTGACGATATGGAGTATTTCTTCATAGGTGAGGATTTCACTGTGAGGCATAAATCTAATGCCCTTTTCAGGCATACAATAGATACATCTCAGATTGCAGCGGTCAGTGACTGAAAGACGCAAATAATTGATGACTCTGTGGTTGTTATCCAGCAATGGGAAGCCTCCGAAAGATCTTGACGGCGACGAGCCGTGTTATCATAAGAGGATCAATTCAACTTCCCTTCTCTGAGCATAACAAAGTGTTCGTCCATGAGGTCGACGGTTTGAATACTACCTTCGATGAACTCCCTTTCCCCGAACAGATTGATGAGCCAAAAGCCTTTGCCCTCGGCCTCTATTCGAGCCACGTCTTTCATGATTTCCTTTTCCTCATTCCCCGAATTCATATACACGGTACTCAAACACATGTTATCCTCCT
>JAUWMY010000072.1 GCA_030612945.1 Desulfobacteraceae bacterium | reverse complement strand
TGGGGAGTCAACAAACGATGGCCAGCTTCCCGTAAAAACGCAATCCTGCCTTCCTGAGCTACTAAAAGCACTGCCCCGGGATATACACCCTCCTTAACTCCATCAAACAGCAGTGTCTGTATCCGATCCTCTTTTTTCATGCTCATTTACAACACCCGAAGTATTAGCCTGTGTCCATCCAGAAATGAGATAGTTTTCGCAAGGTCAAGGAAGATGAGGATTTCAACCACAGGAATACATTGAAGTATTTCGAGGATTAAAATCCGAATCTGACGCAGAGATTGCGGAAAATAGCCATTTATGGATGGACACTGGTTATGGTTTAGCCTGCAATGTATTGGGGCAGGAAAGTGACCAGTCCGGGGAAGAGAATAAGCAGCACAATCGCTGCCAGAATAGGAATAAGAAAGGGTATATGAGCGCGGACGACCTGTTCAAAGGTCTGGCCTGTTATGCCGACCAGGACATAAAGGACATTTCCAAAAGGCGGGGTTATTACTCCCACTGACAGGGAGATAACCATCAAGACCCCAAAAAACAGCGGATCTATCCCAAGGACTTCAATCATGGGTACCATAATCGGGGTGAAAATGAGGACAGATTCGCTCACTGACATAAAGCAGCCAATGATCAGGAAGAAGACCATCAGTATCAAGAGGAGCAGGGTTGTGTTCGTTGTTATGTGAACAACTGCCTCGGCCAGCATCAATGGTATCTGCAGCCTGACCATGAGCCACCCATACAAGCCGGCAATTGAGATAATAAACAGGATGATGGCTGAAAACTCTATGGTATTTCTAAATACGTCAAGCAGGTCTTTCCAGCCTACGTCCTTGTAAACGACCATACCCAGAAAAATGGCATATACACTGGCCCTGGCCCCGGATTCGGTGGGCGTGAAGATTCCCGACCAGATGCCGCCGACGATTATCAGTGGGGTCATGAGGGACAGCAGGGCCCTCTTTGATAGGCGGAACATTTCAGCTACGGGTTTTCTCGGTTGAAGAGGCATGTTCATTCGGTAGGATAGAACCACAATCATAACCATCAGAGAACCTCCAAGAATAACGCCCGGAACCAGTCCCCCCACAAAAAGGCCGCCAACACTCACATCACCGAGCCAACCGTAGATGACCATGGCAACACTGGGTGGAATGATGGGTCCGATAACCGATGAGGCGCCGGTGATGCCTGTGCTGAAATTCAGAGGGTACTTCTGGTCCTGCATGGCACGGATCTCGAGGGACCCTAAGCCTGCAGCATCGGCAACGGCCGTACCGGACATGCCCGCAAAGATCATGCTGGCCAGGACGTTGACGTGACCCAGACCACCCCGGAGGTGCCCCACAAGCGCATTGGCGAATGTGAATATTCTGGGCGTTACACTTCCCTTATTCATCATGTTGGCTGCCAGTATAAAGAAGGGGACGGCCATCAATGGGAAATTGTTCACACCGTGCATCATTTTCAGGGGCAGGAGGGTGATAGGAATGTTCAGCAGGTCGTTTTCAGCCCATAGGACGGCCAGGCATGTCAGTCCGATGGAGGCGGCAACCGGCACTCCAACTATAAAGAGAATTAAAAGCAGGCCAATGAAAAATATAAGCATCAACATGGTGTGTCCCTATCCCTCAACTGAGTAATTCATGTGTTTCAAACCGTTTATTGTTTCACCAATCTGTATGGCATGAAAGACAGTTATGCCGGTCAGGCCAATGAAGAGGCCCAGGTAGAAATAGCTAATGCTGATCTCAAGGGCAGTGGTTTTGGACGGGTAACTGATGGCCATAATCCAGATGGCTCCGAACCAGGCGCAAAGCACAAATATAGAAGTTAAAAGCTGAGTTGCCAGTTGAAGAAAAAGCTTAGGCCTGCCGGACAGCCTGCGGGGGAGCACATTAACGACGATGTGTGTCCCTCGAAACCATGCCGAGGCTGAGCCTAAAAACACGGACCAGACAAAGAAGAAACGTGACGACTCCTCGGCCCAGGTGGTGGGGATATGAATGACATTGCGGGTGAACACTTCAAGGACAACACAGCCCATCATGCCCACAAAGCAAATCAAGGCTCCGGTGTCATAAAAACGGACGAGATAACGCACTATTTAGCCCCCTTTGAGCCGGAAAATTAGATTGAACGGCCGTCCAGCCTTTAAGGTATCGAGTTTTCTGACCGGACGACCGAATTGGACATAATATGGAGGTATGATCTGTTTACTTGCAGACCCTGTCAATTTCTGCTGCCACCTCAGGAGCCAGATTAGCGATGGCCCTATTGATGGCTGGCATGGCCTTGGCCCGGATTGCCGCTTTATCAGGGATGATAAATATCATGCTTTTTTTCTTCAACTCGGTGGCATAGAAAGCGTCCTTCTCGTCCTCCACCTTGTCGCCGTATGCCCTGGCCTCGGCTACCGCTTTACGGATGAGGGCCTTATCTTTGGCATCAAGTTTGCCGAACCAGGCCTTGCTGGCGACCCAGTGCCACGGGAAGAAGACATGGTCGGTCAAAATGATGTATTTTTGAACTTCCCAGAGCTTGCGCGAATACGGGGAAACAAGGGAATTTTCATGTGCATCAACCTGTCCTGTTTTCATGGCCAGATAGATCTCTGGTGCCGGAACTATCGTGGGCAGAGCCCCCAGTTCTTTCCAGACATCAACCCAAATCGGCATGGCCGGCAGGCGTAATTTCAAGCCCTTGATGTCTTCTGGCTCAATGATCTTTCGGTTGGTGGTCATATGCCGGCCTGCTCTTTTCTGTGGACCGAAATCTATGATGCCGCCCTTTTCCAGGGCCAACTGCCCTATCTTCTTGCCCATAGGGCCTTCCAGATAGGCCTTCACACATTCCCAGTTTGACAGGTAAAAAGGAATGGATGTGGGATCGTACTCCTTGGCGAACATGGTCCTGAATAGACCTCCTGTCAGGGCCATCTGTGTCTGCCCGATTTTCAGCAATTCAAGGACCGCTTTTTCTTTTCCCAATTGGCCACTCATAAATATCTTCACTTTCATACGGCCATCGGATTCTTTTTCAACAATATCTTTGAACTTATTGATGGCAGCCTCTTCTGACCCTCCGGGCTTCATAGTACAATTGATGTCAATACCTATTTTGGCGGCATGAACGCTTACGCACATGAAAAATATTGCCAATACCCCAACCAATGAAAACATCATTCTTTTACTCATAATTCCTCCTCCTTTAAAAGTTGATATTGCATGAATAACACATTTATAAGGACTACCATAAGTCCTCTTTTAAGCATGACCGACACTGCATATTTTTGATGCGATTTCCGGGTCTCGCGGGCCGCTCTTCATTACCTGGCCGGGCAGGATCTGGCCGAGGATCTTTTCCAGCAGATGAGCAGCGTCTATGATGGCTAACAGATCAATACCGGTATCCACACCAATATCTTCGAGCATATAGACAACGTCTTCGGTCGGTAAATTTCCGGCTGCATGGGGTACATTAGGGCAACCGCCGATCCCACCCAAGGCAGTGTCAAACATATTTACTCCTGCCTCGAGGGCCGCATAAAGGTTGGCCATCGCCGTTCCCCGATTATTATGCAAATGGAGCCCAAAACTGGTGTTCGGAAACCGCTCTTTGTAGGCCCGAACCAGGCCATCGATTCGAGGTGGGGTAGCCATGCCAGTGGTATCGGCCAAGATCACAGCGGTAGCCCCCCTGGATAAGTAAGCATCCGCTAATCTGAAGACAGCGTCTACAGGCACGTCCCCTTGATACGGGCAGCCGAAGGCAACGACAATAGCACCGATGACAGGGGTGCCTTTGTCCTTGGCCAGACCAAAAATGGCATTAAGGTCGGCCATGGAATCGGTGATGTTCCGGCGGACGTTCGCCATGTTGTGTGGTTCTGATGCAGAAATGAATACCGCTATCTCGTCCGTTCCGGCCTCCAGAGCCATTTGAGCCCCTTTTAGGTTTGGCACTAAAGCACAGTAATTGCAGCCTGGCCTGGGCACGCTTTTTATCACCTCTGTAGCGTCACTCATTTGAGGGATGGCCTTGGGATTAACGAAAGAGGTTGCTTCAATCTCGGTCACCCCGGCCCTGATCATCGCTTGGATGATCTCGAGTTTTCGATTCGTAGGTATGAAGTCTGGCCATGACTGGAAACCATCTCTGGGAGCAACCTCCCGGATTTTCACTTTTGAAGGTAAGGCCATTATGTCCTTTATTAAAATGATAAAAAAAATAGAAAAATTAGCAGTGAGAGTCAAGGAAAATAGCGTCGCATTGTAGACTTCCCTCCAAATCTACTCAATTTGCCGTAAAATCGTCTGACTCAAAGATAATGATGCCTTGATCGATGAGTTCTTTAATTTCCTGGTCGGAAAGCCCAATTGATTTCAGCGTTTCCATAGTGCCCATACCCATGCCAGGAGGGTCGTTTCTAAGTGCGAAGTCATAGCGACCAAGGCGTAAGGGCAGCTTGGGCAGCTTAGTTTTTTTGCCATTTGGCAGGGTGGTCTCGGCTAGGCTGCCTCCCTGGTTGAGCTGGGGGTCATCGAACAACTCGTCCGGTCTAACAATTGGAGCAAAAGGCACTACAGCCTTTTCGCAAAGTTCTATAATCTTGTCTTTGGGGAGATCGGCCATTGCCTTTTCTATCTCCGGGATTAGCCAGTCTCGGTGTCGAACTCGGCCATTGTTAGAGCCCAGCCTTTCATCTGCAAAAAGGGAATCAAGACCAAATATCTCGCAAAACCTCTGCCAGTGTTGGTCGCTGGTTATTCCAATAAAAACAATTTCACCATCATGAGTTTTAAAAAGATCGTATATTGCCCAGGGATTGGTTCCATTTGGCATAGGGGTCGATGTTTCACCCGAGACCGCGGCTACTGCCATGTGTTGACCGACTAAAAAGGCAGTTGCCTCGAATAGGGTTGACAAGACTCTGTTGCCCCGGCCGGTGGTTTTCCGATCATAGAGGGCGGTTATTATGCCCAATGCTCCGTAGGTACCACCCAGGATGTCTATAATAGACGCTCCAGCTCTCAGAGGTTGGCCTTTAGGTCCGGTCATGTACGCCAGGCCACCCATCATTTGCACAAGATTATCCAAGCTGGGTCGTTTCTCATAAGGGCCGGGCATGAAGCCTTTGAGATTGCAATAGATCAGCTGAGGGTTGATATTAGCGCAAGCCTCGTAGCTAAAACCAAGTCGATCAACCGCACCGGGACCAAAATTTTCCAACAAGACGTCTGCCGAGGCAATTAGCTTTTTCAGGATGCTTTTTCCCTGTTCGCTCTTGAGGTCTAAAACCAAGCTCTTTTTGTTGCGATTGAAAAAAGGAAACAACCCCAGACCAAAGCCGCGGAGCCGCCGGGTGTTATCGCCTTTTGGTGCTCTTTCAATTTTGATTACCTCAGCCCCAATGTCGGCCAGTATCAGACCACAGGTAGGGCCCATGACCGTGTGTCCAAGCTCTAACACCCTTATGCCCGATAGCGGTAAGTTGTCCTCAGCTCTGACCATTTGTTGTCTCCTTTGGATTAAGTTGGTAATTTGACTTATCGGAATTTATCCAACTCGTGGACCTTATAGAACTTTCTCAAAGCCTACTCAATCCCACTTTGTAAAAGGGTTTTCAGTCTGCTATCAGGCATTTTCAACTTTCTTTTTTAATGACTGTAGAATCGATCATCACTTAAAAAAAGGTTTTGTAATTACAAGTCCTGATACAATTTTATGAAATAAACTCAAAACTCCAGGCGATATTTGAAACTGAGTGATATGCCAATAGTTCTTGGGTTTTTCGAGTTTCGAGGTTTCCCGCTTTCTTTTCGTTAAAGACGGGATCTCCGCTACGCTCCGACAAGTTTCTTTTAGTCGGTGCAACATACGATGGCCTCTGCAAACCTTAACCTAAAAACCATATTTATCATCGATCACATACTGTACCACTAAATCCCCCACCTCACTGGTTCCAATGCCCATCCTTCCGGCATCCATACTCTTCATATTGTCCTTAACAATCGTCATCACGGCCCTTTCAATAAGACCGGCAGCCTCTGTTTCCCCTAAGTAGTTCAGCATCATGTGGCCGGCCATAATTGCGGCTAAGGGGTTAATAACATTTTTTCCAGTGTACTTGGGAGCAGAGCCGCCAATAGGCTCAAACATGGCGGTACCCTCGGGGTTGATATTGCCGCCTGCGGCAATGCCCATTCCCCCCTGGATCATGGCACCGATGTCTGTGATGATATCCCCGAACATATTATCGGTTACAATCACATCGAACCATTCCGGGTTTTTGACCATCCACATACAGACAGCATCAACGTGGGCATAGTCTTTCTCGATATCCGGGTACTCTTTCCCTACTTCGTCAAATGCCCTCTCCCACAGATCAAAGGCATAGGTAAGGACGTTGGTCTTTCCGCACAGTGTCAACTTCTTATTCCTGTTTCTCTTCCGGCAGTATTCGAATGCAAACCTCAAACACCTCTCCACACCTTTTCGTGTATTGATAGATTCCTGAACGGCAATCTCATCGAGAGTTCCTTTTTTAAGAAACCCCCCTGAGCCAGCATACAGGCCCTCAGTATTCTCCCGCACCACAACGAAATCAATGTGCTCCGGCCCCTTGTCCTTTAACGGGGTGTCCACTCCCGGATAAAGTTTGACAGGGCGAAGGTTTATGTAAAGGTCTAAGGAGAACCTCAGATTCAGGAGGATTTCCTTCTCCAGAATGCCCGGTTTTACCTCAGGGTGTCCAATAGCCCCCAGATAAATAGCATCCAGTTGACGAAGCTCTTTGATAGCAGAATCAGGCACTGTTTCCCCTGTCTTCAAATACTTTTCTCCACCATAATCATAATGTATGAAGTTATATTTGATACCCGTCTTCTCGGACACGGCTTTAAGGACTTTTAAACCCTCGGCAATAACCTCTGGCCCGGTCCCATCTCCTGCAATAACACCAATTTGATAAGTTTTTTCCATTTAACAGCTCCTTTTGGTAATATGTTCGATCAAACCCCCGTCATCGATAATCTTCTGCATAAAAGGGGGGATTGGGTTAGCCTTGAAGATCTGACCGGTTGTTTCATTCTTAATCTCGCCTTTCTCCAGATCTACTTCAAGTTTGTGACCATCCTGTATCCCATGGACGGCCTCATCGCTTTCTATTATTGGCAATCCTATATTAAACGCATTGCGATAAAATATCCTGGCATAACTTTTGGCAATGACACAGGAGATCCCTTTTGCTTTTATGGCGATGGGAGCATGTTCTCTGGAAGAGCCGCACCCAAAATTTGTCTCTGCAACTATCATATCGCCCTCTCTAACCTCTTTGAGAAACTGAGGGTTTTCATTCTCCATGCAGTGTTGCGCAAGCTCCTTTGGATCTGTTACATTTAAATAGCGAGCAGGAATGATGGCATCGGTATCTATGTTGGTGCCAAATTTCCAGGCCCTTCCTTTATGTTTCATATTTAAAGTCTCCTTTATCCACAATGGTCTTTTGTTGACAGGATAATCTTCCTTCTTTTCCATTCATCATTCGATGTTGGACGTTCGATGTTCATTTTTTTCAGTCTGCCCTGGGCAAAAACAACTTAGCGCTTATGCCCCTTGGGGGAGAGGGCTAGGGTGAGAGGAAAATCGCCCCAAGCTCCTCTGGGCTGCCTATCCTCCCTAAAACGGCCGATGCGGCTGCGACCGCAGGATTAGAAAGATAGACCTCGCTTTCCGGATGCCCCATCCTTCCAACAAAGTTTCTGTTTGTAGTGGCTATGGCCTTTTCACCTTTTGCCAGGACACCCATATACCCCCCCAGGCAGGGACCGCAGGTAGGAGGGCTGATCACTGCTCCGGCGTCAAGGAAGATATCGAACAGACCCTCCTTCATGGCCTTCCTGTAAATCAATGGAGTAGCCGGGATGATGATCAGTTTGACGTTGGATGAGATCTTATGGCCTCTTAATACCCTGGCAGCCATCCTTAGATCATCTAACCTGCCATTGGTACATGAACCAATCACAGCCTGATCGATAAAGACCTTTCCTGCCTCACTTATTCCTTTGGTATTACTGGGGAGGTGGGGAAAAGCAACCTGCGGCTCAATTTTTGAGACATCAAACTCTTTTATATCCTTGTATTGGGCACCCTTATCGCTCGTATAAAAACGGTATTTCCGTTTAGCTCTTCCGTTTACGTACTGCTCGGTTATGCTGTCCGGGTAGAATATCCCATTTTTGGCTCCTGCCTCGATGGCCATGTTGGCCATGGTTAATCGGCCGGACATGGGCAGGCTATCAATGATTTCTCCTGTAAACTCCATTGAATTATACAGGGCCCCATCTACCCCTATCTCACCGATGGTATAAAGTATCAGGTCTTTTCCTCCCACCCAGGGTCTGAGTTTTCCGTTGTAAATAAATTTTATGGTCTCCGGCACCTTGAACCAGAGTTCGCCCGTAATCATGGCTGCTGCCAGATCAGTGCTCCCCACGCCGGTGGAGAAGGCGCCAAGAGCACCGTATGTGCATGTGTGACTGTCTGCACCCACGACTAAATCACCCGGGACTACGATCCCCTGCTCCGGAAGGAGCGCGTGTTCGATCCCTGCCTGTCCCACTTCATAGTATTCGGTAAGTTCCTGTTCCATGGCAAATTCCTTCATGAGCTTGCAGTTTTCTGCAGATTTTATGTCCTTGTTTGGGGCAAAGTGGTCAGGAATCAAAACCACTCTATGTTTATCGAATACTCTTTTTGCGCCAGCTTCTCTAAATTTTTCAATGGTTATGGGCGCGGTAATATCGTTTCCAAGGGCTATGTCCACCTTTGCATTGATCAGTTGACCCGGATGAACTTCTTTTAAGCCGGTATGATCGGCCAGGATCTTCTGGGTTATTGTCATGTCCATATCTATTTACACCTCATGATTATATTTTTGGGGTTCGCGATCGTTTTCTCATCAAACAAGTCTAAAGGTTAATCAACGTAAAATTGAGGAATTCCGAATTGAGAAATTAAGGGATTGGAAATATTTTATTAATTTTAATTCTAAATTCTGAGCCCTTAAGCCCCTAATTGGAAGAATTCATTAAATTGTCAATAGTCAATAGTCAATTGAAAATTAGGTGAATCTAAGGAAATAGTGTAAGTATTCATTGTACTGTTAAAAGCAGGAATTTTGTCATTAATCGCCTAATAGTAATTGCTCATAAGCCTGTATACCCATTCTGGGATAATCGGGTTTTGTTAAAAAGTCTTCAACACTGATCCCATAGTACTGGCAGATAAACGTA
Organism: Desulfobacteraceae bacterium; assembly: GCA_030612945.1. GTDB lineage: Bacteria > Desulfobacterota > DSM-4660 > Desulfatiglandales > Desulfatiglandaceae > 4484-190-2. The sequence goes on along the minus strand of JAUWMY010000072.1, from coordinate 144 downwards.
TTTGAATTGGCCACCATGATTGGCAGCTTATCAGGTTTCTTGCCGCCAATGGTGGCGGCCACTCTTTCCCGTGGAGTCATTTTGTTGGCCATTGCTTTCCCCATATCCTCCGCCCCGCAAAGGGGAAATTATTTGGGTAGCAGT
>JAUWMY010000377.1 GCA_030612945.1 Desulfobacteraceae bacterium | reverse complement strand
CTCGGTAATATGATAATCAAACAGCTTGAGCCCTACACGATCGGCGATGATTGAGGACTGACCCACAGCGATGTTGGCAAAAGGCCCGGCATGGACCATGCAGGGCTGATATTCGGCTGTACACATGAGCGTAGGATTGATGGTGTTGCGCATCCATGCGGTCATGGCCCCGCCGACCTCAAGATCACCTGTAGTCACGGGATTGCCGGCCTTATCAAAGGCCACGGTGACATTATCAAGACGCTTTCTCAGGTCTGCAAGATCCGTGATAATGGAAAGAATTGCCATAAGCTCGGAACCCACGGCAATGCCAAACTTGGACTGCATTGTGAAGCCATCCATACGGCCGCCAATACCGATGATAATATTCCTCAGGCACTGGGCGCAGAAGTCGATGATCCAGCCCAGTTCCACGCGGGTGGGATCGATATCAAGACGGCGCATGCCGGTGAGCCTTTTCAGTTGCTCGTCGTTGTAATTGCGCTCATGCTGCATGCGGGCAGTCATGGCCACCATGGCCAGGTTATGGGCGTTCATGATGTCATTTATATCACCGGTCAGGCCGAGTGAAAACTCTGTCATGGGGATAATCAGGGAATTTCCGCCTCCTGCCGCGGTCCCTTTGATATTCATGGTGGGGCCACCAGAAGGCTGCCTCAGGCAACCGCCCACATTCAGGCCAAGTTTGCCCATCCCTTCCATTAGACCGCATGAGGTGGTGCTTTTTCCTTCACCCAATGGTGTCGGTGTGATGGCGGTCACTTCAATGTATTTCCCATCGGGTTTGTCTTTCAGGCGGTCAATGATTTTCAGAAAATCGAGTTTGGCCAGCCTGCCCATTGCAAGGACTTCCTGTTTTTCAAGACCTAATTTTTCTCTCCACTCGTCTGGCGTGGGCATGTTAGCTTCTGCTGCCTCGGAAATCTGCCAGTCGGCCATTTCTACTGCATTGTATGCCATGTATCAAATCCTCCTTTAAAATAGTTTTTTTTGCGGTTTGGAAAAGGACCCGCATTCGTATTCAAACAGCCAAAATATCAGGTGTTTTTCATTGCTGCTTTCCCTATCACAAAAAAAAATATCGGTCAAGATTTATCGTAACTTCTCAAAAAGTCCGGGCATTCCAACTGCTTCCCCCTTTTGCAAAGGGGGATTGAGGGGGATTTTTTTATACAGCCCGAATTTATTGAGAACTTACCATTTATCATGTTAAATAATTCACATGCTTCAACTAAATAATTTAGTTGACCATAGTCATTGACTATGGTATACAAATAATAATCCGTGAAGAGAGGAGGCTGACGATGGAAAAAATTCCAATTTCGAAATTTAAGGCTACATGCCTGCGCCTTTTGGGCAATGTTAAGAAGACAGGTCACCCTCTTTTAGTTACGCGGAAGGGTGAACCTATTGCACTAATCACTCCTCCGCCGCCACCGCCAAAGCCCAAGTCATGGCTTGGTTGTCTTAAAGACACCATTAAAATTACAGGGGATGTTGTTTCCCCTGCCTCAGACGAAAAGAATTGGGAGGTTTTACAGGATTGAGACTGTTACTGGACACACATGTCATCCTCTGGAGCGCTGCTGAACCTGAAAAGATTCCCTCAAAAGTTTGTGAAGAACTGGAAAATGAATCAAATGAACTCTGGTTTTCCCCTATCAGTGTCTGGGAAATTCTTTTACTAGCAGAAAAGGGACGTATTTTTCTAAAGGGAGATCACAGAAAGGGCATACGCAAAATGCTCCAAGAGCTCCCTCTTAGGGAGGCCGTCATTAATCAGGAAGTAGCAATTCAAAGCCGTTACATTGATCTCCCTCACCAGGATTCCGCAGACAGATTTCTCGCAGCAACTGCCCTGGTTTATGATTTAATTTTGGTTACTGCTGACAGGAGGCTATTTGATTCCAAAAGATTTTCTGTTTTAACAATTCCTTGAGCAGAGAGCCCCTTTTGACTATCCTTGCTTGATAGCATCATATTCTCCAGCAAAACAAAATACTGTCCAATTTGCCTTACGGCATGTTTTTTCTTGACTAAGAAAATCCAAATACTAAGATGAAAGCCCGTTTTTCAAGCGCAAACCACCGGGTTTTCAATGGATGAATCCGGATATCGAATCCCATCACTTACACCATAAAATTGATCGAACAGTTAAAGGAGAAGTTACTATTCAGGTATCTCTTTTTTAGACAGGATAACCCCGCGTTCCGCGGGGCAGGCATGGATAAACAGGAATCTATTTTAAGTCATAAACAATACCTTATTGTAATAATCCTGTAAATCAAGTAAGACATCCTGGTAATATATATTAATGATAATTCCCCAATAAGGAATTAAGATAATCTCTTTGAGCCTTTCTTAAATGTGAAATGAGTATTTAAAAAATTTCAAATCAATCGGGGGCCAAGTTTAACCAAACTATAGTAGAAAGATTTAACGCAATCACTTACCAATATAGCAAGGAACGGTCTATCGGGATACTTAAAGGATTTACTAGAATTCAAAAAAAATCAAGTTAATCCATGCCTGCCCCGCGCATGGCGGGGTTATCCTGTCAAATAAATACCAGTTACAAGGAGAATGGGGTTATGTTGAATGACAAAAAGATAGGTTTCATCGGAACCGGAAATATGGGGGAGGCCCTTATCAGTGGGCTTATTTATTCTGACTCGTCTAAACCGGAAAACATCATATGCTCCGATGTCCGGGAGGACAGGCTTGAATTTGTTGGGGAAAAATATGGAGTAACCACCACAACAGAGAATACCGATGTGGTCAAGGCATCGGAAATCGTTATCTATGCCACCAAACCTCAGATCATTGCCTCAGTACTGAAGGAAACAGCCTCTGACCTGGATATGTCCAAACTCATCATCTCAATTGCCGCTGGTGTTCCCCTGGCCGCAATAGAGTCGTGCCTCAACAAGAAGTTACGACTCATCCGGGTCATGCCCAATATCGCTGCATTTGTCAAAGAGAGCGCTACAGCTATTGCTGCCGGAAACAATGCCAGTAAGGATGACATCAAACTTGCTATGGCTATCTTCGATTCTGTGGGAAAAACCATATTCCTCAAAGAAAATCATCTAATGGATGCCATCACTGGTTTAAGCGGAAGTGGCCCGGCCTATATCTTTTTGATTGTAGACGCCATGGCCGATGCCGGGGTTAAGATGGGGCTGTCAAGACAGGATGCCCTTCTACTTTCGACCCAAACAGTGTTGGGCGCTGCGACATTATTAAGGGATTCCAACGAACACCCGGGTAAATTAAAGGACAGGGTCACGTCACCCGGCGGAACAGCCATCGCCGGCCTTCATACCCTGGAGGAAGGAGGCCTTCGAACTACCCTTATCAATGCCGTGGAAACCGCCACCAGGCGATCCAAGGAACTGGGAGAAATGATGATCAAGAATTTCTCGGAGAACAACCATTAAGGGAGCATGGTACCTGAAAAAAATGGACATGTACGGTTAGGCGTTTCACCGCAGAGGCGCAAAGTTCGCAGAGGTTACTTCATTTTTTGTTTTTCGCTGAGAGGCCGAAAAACAAAAAGCGATAACTCCGTACAAGGCAAAATGATGTAATATTAATCATGACAGTATCGTAAAAAGTCAAAATTTACAGCA
>JAUWMY010000110.1 GCA_030612945.1 Desulfobacteraceae bacterium | reverse complement strand
GGGGAGACAGGGCGTATTAAGATAGTAGATGAGAAGACCGAGACGGTGGAGGATGTCGGTCTGGCACTGGATGAGGAGACAACCGAGGAAAAGCCTAGGATCGAGATTCAACTTGAGAAACCGGAAGAAAGGGTAAGGGATTTCCGGGAGGTGGAGAAAGGATTTACACGAGAGGAGGCGCATCGGGAGGCCATGAGGTGTCTAAGATGTGATCTGGAGAAGGATAGGAGATAAACATGATCAGATCCATTACGCGGCAAAAACCGGAGGAGGAACTTGATCAACTCCTGGACGGTTTGGGACGGGTTTTCATCATTGGGTGCGGAACATGCGTCACCCTGACACACACGGGTGGCGAGCCCGAGGTGAAGGCCATGAAAGAAACATTGTCCAACAAGGGCAAACTGGTAACCGGGGAGATGGTCCTGCCTGTGGCCTGTGACAATCTGACCGCTGAAGCCTTAAAGGAATATGGTGAGCAGATTGAACAGTCCGACGTCCTGCTGATCATGACCTGTGCATTTGGTGTTCAGACCATTGCCAGGCAGTTGGAAAAAATGGTCGTGCCTGCCTTAGACACACTGTTTATGGGAAAAGAGACCGGTGTAGGTCAGTTTGATGAGATATGCACACAGTGCGGCACATGTATCCTGGGAGAGACAGGCGGTATATGCCCGGTAACCTCATGCCATAAGGGACTGGTCAATGGCCCCTGCGGGGGCACCAGCAATGGTAAATGCGAGATTGACTCTGAAAAAGACTGTGCCTGGACCTTGATTTACAGTCGATTGAAAGAATTGAACCGATTGGATAGCATGAGAAAAATGCAAAAACCGAGAAACCATCATGGAGAGCCGAGCCCGGGGAAGTTCAAGTTAAGTGCCTAAAGTGAACTAAAGTGAGCTAAAGTGCCTAAAGTTAGAAGGCTGGGATGATTTAATTAATCCCTTAAACCACCGACTTAACTGGTGGTCCAAGCGCTGCTATGCGTGTTAGATAGTGATTTGTGATGGCCTATGGAATAAAGTTCAAATGACAAAATCCAAATGTCAAATCAAATCCAAAACCCCAATGTCAAAATGTTTTCAAAAACGATCAGTTATTTATCTGTAAATACTCAGGTTGTCAGGTTCACAGCCCGCCCTGGTGCGACTCGTGGCATGATTCTAAACCTGTGTTTGAGTAGGCGTAGACTGTACTTTTCGCATGTATAGTGCCGATGATCGGTCCGGGCCAGGGGTTCAAGGTTCAGGGTTGTTTAAGCTTTAATCAGTTAACCGTTAATCCCGCTTTCAGCGGGAAACTTTGAACCTGATGTGGTTACATATTTTTTAGCATTTGTCCTTTGACATTCATTTGAAATTTGAGCTTTGACCTTTGTCATTTTATTTACATCTTTGGACCCTTTTAGGGTCACAATTCAAGCCACCCTTTTTAGGGGTGGTAGATGACTCAGGTGTTTAGCGTTGCCCCGGCTGCGCGTAATTTCAAAAATTTACCTTAAGCCCGCGTAACTTCTCAATAAGTCCGGATGGATTTTATCCGTAAGGATTTTATAAAAGGCTTACGCCTAAACTCCTAAAGGCTATACAGGCACTGTCATTCGCCTAAGGCAATAATCCGGTTGTGAGCGCCCGAACTTATTGAGAGTTACAAACCCGAAACTCGCAACCCGTAACCCGCAACCCGTAACTGGAGAGTGTTAATATGGCTGTTTCATTCAAAAAGGCCCTGAAATCAGGCAAATTTGTCGTTACCTCTGAGGTCGCTCCACCTAAAGGTATAAATCTTGAGAAGATGATCCACCACATTGAGCTTTTGAAAGATAAGGTGGATGCAATAAATGTAACCGATCATCAGAGTTCGGTGATGCGGTTTCCCTCCCTGGGAGGAGCCCTTCTAATCAAAGAAATGGGTGGGGAGCCCATTTTACAGATGACTTGCAGAGATCGAAACCGTATGGCGCTTCAGGCAGATCTTCTTTTTGCTGCCAGCAGGGGGATCGACAATGTCCTTTGCCTCACGGGGGATTCAGTGATTCTGGGTGATCATAAGGAGGCCAAAGGCGTTTTTGACCTGGATTCCAGTCAATTATTGGCGGCAATCAGACGGTTGGAAAAAGGAAAGGACCTCGGGGGAAATGAAGTAGATGGAAGTGTATCCTTTTGTGCCGGTGCTATTGTGACGCCAGAGGCCAATCCCCTTGAACCCCAGCTTATCAAGTTTGAAAAGAAGATAGAAGCAGGTGCCGAATTTATCCAGACCCAGGCCGTGTACGACCTGGATAATTTCAAGCAGTTCATGGACTATGCCAGACAGTTTCCTGTGAAGATCCTGGCGGGCATCATATTACTTACCTCTGCTCCCATGGCTCGTTTTATGAATAAGAATGTTGCAGGGGTTAGTGTACCGCAAGAGTTAATAGATGAAATGGCTTCTGCACCCAAAGGCAGGGCCATTGACAAGGGTATAGAAATCGCGGGTCGCATGATAAAGCGTGTAGGTGATGAGAAGATGTGTGACGGGGTGCACATCATGGCCATAGGCAAGGAGGAGCTTGTGCCTGATATCATGGCTGCTGCGGGGTTGGATTGAGTGGAAGATGGTACTTGGTATCCGGTACTGGGTACTGGTATAGAGGAATATTTTTCATTTTTTTGTATTCCTATCAGGGAAGTAATATGAGCTAAGACGTGAAACACCTTATAACCAATACCAGATAGCCAATACCCAATACCATCTAATTAAGGGAGGGAGAGATGCCATTGTAACTAAAGGGCACTGAAGTGCTGGTTATATCACGGGTTGTGCTGAGGGTAATGGCGTCGGCATGTTCCTCAAGCCAGAATTTGTAGCATCTCAATAGATTCGGATCCTTAAAGACCACAATTTCTCCCAGAAATTTCAATTCTTCAATTATGCGCCAATAAAAATGCATGGTTTTTTCCTCTAAGTTGTAGCGAACTCCCACTGGCACCAAATATCTTCCGGATGGGGTTCTGGCGGGCAAATCAGGCAGGTTACCTTAACTTTCGGATCGATGAACTCGCACACGCCGCCAAAACAGGATTCAAAGGTCGGTTGACAGGCAAACTCTCCCTTTCCTGCCTTTATCCGGCCTATCTGTGGAGGGCAATGGGTGCAGGTCCAGATGGCCTTGTTTTCCCTGTACTCCACTTTATAGCCGAAGCTGGCTGCCCAGCTCATAAAATTGATGGCCCTGAGAACAGACTGAAGCCCGCCCTCTTTTAGATCAAGAAGTTCTTTGATCCTTTTGGCTTCAATTCTTGAACCGATTTTCCACATTCTTAAGTCAAGGTCAAGGGCTTCATCCAGACCAAATTTTTCTTCCACACCGGAAAACCATAGACCGTCAACGGTAAGCCAGTTCCTGGAATACATCTTGATCAACTCAATGAGGGCACTCTTTGGGAGTTTTTCTAATTCTTGTTGAACAGGATTATCCATAACCTCCCTCTGACGTTTTGAAATTGCCTCATCTTAAAATCTATAGTCTGGCATGGGAAGAGCAAAACCTCTTGTCTTTGGGATCTGTTTACACTATATGCCTTAATTTGGAAATAAATTTTTTTGGTATTTAATTATGAAAAAGAAATTTGAAAATATTATCAAACACTTGATTTGTACAAACAAGGAAGAAGAACCGATAACAGGTATCGATATCGCCGAGCAATTTCGCCCCGAGGAGACCACTCGTGAGGCCACTTTCAGGAATTTGAATGCGGCCTTTTTAATTTCTTTATGCGGGAGTTCTCACCAGTTTTATTCTGAGGCTGAACATTTCTTAAAGGACCTTAAAAAGCAGCCTGCCTGGAAAGATGCAATCGATTTTTTTAGTAGATGCAGGTCTCTTATTATCGAAGAAATTGAAGAGAGGTGCACTAAGGATAGAGATTTCCGGGAAAACCTGGATCAGTTGTGTCTGTGGGTCAAAGATCCCCGGAACCTCAATAACCGCACTGAGACAATAAAAAAAGTCTGGGAAGTTTTTTTCCCTGAAGGAGTTTCGCTATTTGAGCAGCGGGAGGATAAAATTAATGCACTTCGGAAGAAAAGAACCATAAGAATTACACGATCGAATCCTGACCCAATCAAAGATCCGGCAAATGAAATTTTATTTACATCAAATGTCCTGCTGACCGTGCCTTCCCCTACCACACGAATCGACAACCTGGCATTACCTGAATATATGAAATCAAGACTGCATGAAATAATGAGAGAACCGCAGATCTATTGGTATGATCATCCGATTCAGATTGGTGTGGAGAACGAAAAGAATGAGGTGGTATATGGACTAAAGGGTCTGGACCAGGCAATAGAGTTTGAGAAGAAAAAGGGAGTTGTAGAAAAAGGTACAAAAGTCCATTGTGTTCTCTCAGTCTCAGTAACCCATGAGGGGCTCCACGACATTGCAAGGGCATACCTTGAAGATGTTCTGAGAAGAGAGAAAAGTATTAAACACCTCAATGTCTATATCCTGACAGAATCTGATGCCGACACGCTTATTGATGAGACCCTCAACCCTGCCGCCAGGCATTACTTAGACTCAAAAGACGAGGATATACTGCATGAGATAATTGGCGTGGACGGCGAATATGGCAGGCATTATACGTTTCTTAAGGCGATTTCGGCCTTTTGGCAGGTTTTTATAAATTCAGATGTCAGAGGGACATTCAAGATAGATCTTGATCAGGTCTTTCCTCAAAATGAACTTGTAAAGGAAACGGGTGCCTCGGCATTTGAGCATTTTAGAACGCCCCTCTGGGGTGCAGAGGGATTAGATGAGAATGACAACCGTATTGAATTGGGGATGATAGCCGGAGCACTGGTCAATGAAGAAGACATTGGTCGTTCGCTTTTCACACCGGACGTGAGTTTTCCCGGTAGGAATATTTGCGGAAACGAATGGATTTTTCATAGTCCACTCCCCCAGGCGCTTTCAACTCAGGCCGAGATGATGACTCGTTATGGAGAGGGTGAATTAAATGGTCGAGATAGATGTATCCAGCGGGTTCACGTAACAGGCGGCACATGTGGCATTCTTGTTGAAAGCCTTAGAAAATATCGGCCATTTACTCCTACTTTCATAGGTCGGGCCGAGGATCAGGCATACATATTATCAGTGTTATTGAAAGAGGAAAGCGGAAACCTCAGGTATGCCCATGAAGCCGGATTAATTATGCGTCATGACAAAAAAAGCTTTGCAGGCGAAGCTATCAAGTCTGCACACACCGGAAAATTGGTCGGTGATTATACCCGGATACTGCTGTTTTCATATTATGTTAGGGCATTACCCTGGTCTGTGGAACAGACAAAAGACATTATAGACCCCTTTACAGGTTGTTTTGTGTCATACATACCCTTTACAGTGGTCAGTCTCCGGTTCGCATTAAAGGGAGCTTCATTTTTCAAGGACGGAAAGCCGAACGAGGGTTTCGATTTACTACAAATGGGGACAAACCGTTTGCATAAGATAATCAATAAGCTGTCGGAGACCTCGAATCCTTTGTATGAGAGATTTCGGAAGGAGAAAAAGGCATGGAATATCTTTTATGATCTCCTGGACAAGGTGGAAGAGGGCTTAGAGAGAGGAGATCCATTTGCCCTTGATATTAAGGCGAAGGCCAAAGAACTGATCAAAACTTCTGAAATTGATCTGGGGGTGGTTATTTGACTATTACGTGTCTATTCTTGGATTTGATGTCTGAAACTCCAGTTCTCAATAAGTTAGGGCGTTCAAAACCGGATAATGGCTTTGAGCGAATGATAATGGCACTATAGCCTTTCGGAGTTTAGGCGTAAGCCTTTTATAAAATCTTTACGGCCCGCCCTCCCCGTCCCGAGACCGGGACGGGATCGGGAGGCGCGACATCCCGGGACGTAGCTATTATCGCTGCAATATTTACAAAGCTGAAGTTATAGAACATATGCATTGCGAATCAGGTCTGGGCCAGGGATAAATTCCACCCGAACTTTTTGAGAACGGAAATTACTAATGTCGTGCTTATCATACCATTTTCATTGCGTTTTTTTGGATTGACATATAACGAGGAATAGCGTAAACTTATTATTTTGCGATAAACCATCAAACCGATATCTTTTTGAACATTGAGAACAGGAAGCCGCACAGTAGCGACCAAATCAGGATAAATGATGAATGTCAAATTTTGGGGGACGAGGGGTTCAATTCCCGTCCCTGGCAAAGACACAACTATCTACGGGGGAAATACCACCTGTTTAGAAATTACGCTTGAAAGTGGCAGGATTATTGTAATTGATTCCGGAACAGGCATCAGGCCCCTGGGCGAGCAACTCACTAATGACAGGGCAAAGGTAGATATCCATCTCCTTATAACCCATATCCACTGGGACCATGTGTGGGGCTTTCCTTTTTTTGATCCTGTCTATGTGCCAACAAATAAAATAACAATAGACGGCTATCCAACCTGTATGAAGGGTCTGAAGGCTACGTTCGACAACAAAATGGGGGATGGTTTTTTCCCAATCAAATTTGATGACCTCAAGGCCGAGATTCGGTACCTGGATACACTAAGTCATGGACCTCTAAAGATTGACAGTGTAATCGTTGACAGCATCCCTCTTCAACATCCCCAGGGTGGATTCGGGTTTCGTTTTCGTGAAGGCAAAAAGACACTTGTCTTCATCACCGATAATGAACTTACAGACGAGTCATGGGCCGGAAGGCGACTTGAAGATTACGTAGAGTTTTGCAAAGATGCAGATGTTTTGATACACGATGCCCAGTATACCCCTGAGGAAAGAGAGGCTCGCAGGGGCTGGGGACATTCAGATTATGTGGCCGCAACTAAGCTCGCCCTGAAATCTCATGCAAAACGGTTAGTCCTGTTTCACCATGATCCTACAAGAAAAGACCCCGAGGTTGTGTCCTTCAAAAATCACTGCGATGATCTCGCGAAAAAAAAGAAAGTTGATATTGTCATTGATGCCGCCAAGGAAGGTAGTGAGTTCACACTTTGATTCCTACCCATCGCAATCCCGCTAGTGCCCCGTCTCAAAAGTTTAGTGCCTTAAAATGGCAACATGAAATATTCATATAAATTCATACGTTTCCCCCATCTGTGGGTGACGGGGAAATCCGAAATTCGAATATCGAAACTCGAAACAAATACAAATGACAAAAATATCAATGACCAAAACGAGAAATGGTCGTATCATGAGGTTTTTGTTTAGAATTTTGAAAATTAGCATTTCGATATTGTTTCGTATTTCGTATTTCGATATTCGTATTTTTAAGGTTGTTCCTGTGATTTGAGGACATGATAAATTGCCAAAATCAGGGACAGAACTTATCAGACAGCCTCCTACGTATCATGAGAGATGTTATGCAAGATATCTTTAAAATTATAAAGGTTAATAACCAAAATGAAGAGGATAAAAAAACTATTTCCATTGGTATTGATTTCCAGATTGCCGGCAGGGAGATCTGTTGCCCTGTTTCAAAAAACTGCCACTCATACGAGGATTTGGCCGTTGAGGTTGGGGAAATCAAAAGGAATCTGGAGTGTGTT
>JAUWMY010000301.1 GCA_030612945.1 Desulfobacteraceae bacterium | reverse complement strand
GAGCATCACTCAATTAGGGTATTATAGGCACAAGTATTGCGTTACCAATGAAAAATTTGATGAGGAAGGATTATGAAAATATTAGTAACTGGCGGCGCCGGCTACATTGGTAGCCATACGTGTCTGGAACTTCTGCAAGCGGGGTATGAAGTTGTTGTTGTTGATAATCTCTCCAACAGCAAAGAGGAATCATTAAAAAGGGTTCAAGAACTTGCAGGGAAGACACTGGAATTTCATAAAGTCGATCTGCTCGATAAGGAGGCTTTAAAAGCTGTTTTTGATAGTGCTTCCATCGAAGCCGTGGTTCATTTTGCCGGACTTAAGGCGGTTGGTGAATCAGTAACCATTCCCCTCCACTACTATCATAATAACGTCACCGGAACATTAATTCTTTGCGAAGTCATGGAAAGATATGGTGTTAAAAATATTGTTTTCAGTTCATCCGCCACGGTTTATGGAGATCCACACACTGTTCCAATCACAGAAGATTTTCCGCTATCCCCAACAAATCCATATGGCCGCACGAAATGGATGATTGAAGAGATCCTGCGGGATCTTCACCGTACAGATGAAGTATGGAATATCGCCCTGTTGCGGTATTTCAATCCGGTAGGGGCGCATCCCAGCGGGCGCATCGGAGAGGACCCGAATGGGATCCCAAACAATCTCCTCCCTTACATTGCCCAGGTGGCGGTGGGAAAACTCTCTGAAGTTCCCGTATTCGGAGATGATTATCCTACCCCTGACGGCACAGGTGTTCGAGACTATATCCACGTTGTGGACCTGTCTGTTGGCCATTTAGCAGCGCTGTCGAAACTTGCGTCAAATCCCGGCATTGTTACATATAACTTGGGCACCGGCCGAGGATACAGTGTTCTGGAGATGGTGTCAGCGTTCGAGAAGGCTTCGGGGAAAAAGATAGCTTATAATATTGAGGGTCGGCGTGCGGGCGATATCGCATCATGCTATGCTGATCCATCCACGGCAAAAAAGGAACTGGATTGGTCAGCCGATAGAGGGATTGATGAAATGTGCGTTGATTCGTGGCATTGGCAATCCAGCAATCCGAATGGCTACGAATGAAAAGACTTGCGAAAAGACTCACAGTGATATTTGCTGCTGGATGTTTAGGCGGTCTGGCAAATAGTCTTGCTGTCTGGCTCTTTGGCGCCTATGGAGTCACAAAAACTCTGGGAGTGCGCATTTCGCCAGATCTGTCACCCACATGGCTTTACCCCCGCCTTGTATGGGGAGGGATCTGGGGATTGCTTTTTCTCCTGCCGGTTTTCCGCAGCAGCGTCCTAAAGCGTGGTCTTTTATTAAGCCTCGGGCCGACAATCATACAACTCTTTGTCGTATTTCCCTATAAAGCAGACCAGGGGATGATGGGAATGGGGCTTGGAGCGCTGACGCCACTTTTAGTATTTGTGTTTAATGCGATATGGGGGATTACGGTGGCGATCTGGTTACGGTTTGTCAGGGAGTAGAAAGAAAATTGGGCATGACGAAGCCAGGCGCTACTCACATAAATACGCCTCCAAAATGGACTCCGGGGACAAAAATGCAACCTTGAACCCCTGAACCTTTGAACCCGTGAACGGTTACGAAACAATAGAGAGGGATTTAAATGAGAAGAAAAGAGAAGGAAATCACTGACAAGACTGCCATGGAATCGATTATTTTAAAATCATCTGTGTGCCGTTTGGCCTTGTCAGAAGAGAATTGTCCATATATTGTTCCGCTTTGTTTTGGGTATGAGGATGATACTCTGTACTTTCATTCTGCCCGGGAAGGCAGGAAATTAGATATCCTCAGAAAGAATAATAAAGTCTGTTTCGAGTTTGATATTGATCACGAAATAGTAGAAGCTGATGATGCCTGTGGATGGGGCATGAAATTTCAGAGTGTTATTGGGTTCGGTAAAGGCTCGATCATTGACGATATAGAGTCAAAGCACAAAGCTCTTAATATCATCATGCAGCACTATTCAAGAAATTCCTATGAGTATCCAGATAAAATAGTCAAAAAAACCGTAATAATAAAGGTTGAAATAGAGCATATGACCGGCAAAAAATCCGTGCACTAAGAAAGAAACGAGGGGAGAAAGATACAGTAATGAATGAGATAATTTATAAACCAATAGGAGTTATACAGTCTCCGTTCAAAGAACCGAAAGGAACGCCCATACAACCAAAAGGTGCGGAAAATATTGATGGGGCCGTTGAGGTGTTTTCAGAATATGTCGAAGGCCTTGCAGACATCGAAGGCTTTTCTCATATTATTTTGATATATCATTTTCATTTAGCAAAAAAGGCCACTCTAAAACAGAAGCCATACATGGATAATAAGGATCATGGTGTTTTCGCAATGCGGGGGCCAAGTAGGCCAAACCCCATTGGTATCTCGGCTGTACGCCTTATTAGGATGAAAGAGAATATACTTTATGTCAGAGATGTGGACATTTTGGATGGAACCCCCCTCTTGGATATCAAGCCATATGTACCTGAATTTGACATGCGAAACGTGGATAAGGTCGGGTGGCTTGAGAAAAATGTGCAGAAATTGCCGACATCTAAAGATGATGGGAGATTCATGAAACACCCGGTCTGATCTTCAAAAAAACCATATAACCGACCGTGCCCATCCAAAAGATATGGATCATAAGTCATAAAACTTATTTACTGGTAAGGGACCATGCCAGACCAGTTTGGCTTAAACATAAAGCATTTCCGATTTCGCGATCTACATCCCAATGTGTTCATGGGAACAGCAAGCGACAGGTATGCGGGCTGGATCGGACAAATATATTCAGGAGAGCGTTATGCCAATAAGATAGGTCGTCGATCCAAGAGGGTCGGCGGTAAGACTTTTGTGGAGGAAGTGCTTCCTGTGGCAAGCGTGGAAGAGTATTTCCGGCATTTCCGTATCCTCGAATTGGACTTCACCTTTTACAGGCCTCTGCTGGACAAGGATGGGAAGGCCACCCAGAATCTCCATGTGCTCAGGACCTACACCCAATATCTCAATAAAACGGATCGCCTGATCCTCAAGGTGCCACAGACTATTTTTGCGAAAAGATTATGGCGGAAGGGCAGGCATATTGAGAACGAAGAATATCTGAACCCTGATGTATTTACCCGCCAATTTTACGAACCTGCCCTTGGGCTCTTAGCTGCCTGGCTTGACGGCCTCATCTTTGAGCAGGAATACCAGAGAAAACAGGATCGACCCTCCCCTGAAGAGTTTGCAGAGGAACTTGATATATTTTTAAGCGCCATCCCAAAAGATACACGCTATCATGTAGAGCTTAGGACCGAAACACTATTGACTGATCCTGTCTTTGAGGTCCTTGAAAAGCACGGCGTGGGGCAGGTGCTCTCCCACTGGACCTGGCTCCCTTCGTTGAGCAGGCAGTTTAGTCTTTCCGGCCGTAAGTTTCTGAATTCGGGCAAGCGTTCCGTCATCCGGCTGATGACACCCCGGGGCATGCGTTACCAAGACGCCTACGCACGGGCTCACCCCTTTAGCGCCATGGTCGACGGCATGTTGAACCCGCAAATGGTGGATGAAACCGCGGATATCATGCGAGCGGCCATTGCAGATGACACACAAATAAACGTAATCATCAACAACCGTTCCGGCGGCAATGCCCCGATCATTGCCCAGAAGATTGCGAAGGAGTTTCTTGCCGATCATTGATTTCCACTACGCCAGTGAAAAAATCTGCACTGTACCGCTTTTGCCCTTAACCCTTGTGGCTGGCAATTCTTTCAATGGGAATTTGCCATTTATGCCAGCCCTGGTAGTGGCGCTGATAATTATTTCTGTGCCGAATTCCTTGTTCAGGCCCTGGAGCCGTGACGCAAGGTTAACCGTGTCACCTACGAGGGCATAGGACAAACGATCCGGGCTCCCTATGTTGGCTGCCACAACTTCCCCCGTGTGGATGCCGATCCCATGAAAAAGAGGCGGGTACCCCCGTTGCTCAAGGTCCTGATTGACGGTATAGAGACGTTTCTTCATTTCAAGGGCCGCCTGTACCGCCATCATTGGGTGATCCTCTCTGAAGATGGGGGCGCCGAATACGGCCTCAATCTCATCTCCAATATACTGAAGCACCAAACCATGGTATTGCTTAATTGCCTCGTCCATTTCCTTGAAGTACCCGTTTATGATCTTCACAACTTCTCTGGGGGGTGTTGTTTCAACCATTGGCGTGAAGTTCCGTAGATCTGCGAAAAGCACTGTCACCTCTTTGATCTCTCAATCCAGAGATACCTTTCCGGCAAGAATTTCATCCCGGATTTCTTCTGTCACGTATTTCCCAAACGTCTCCTTGACAAAGTCGCGTTCCTTAAGTCCCTCGGTCATTTCGTTAATCACGTCACCGGTGTATCCAATCTCATCATTGGAGGTTAC
>JAUWMY010000057.1 GCA_030612945.1 Desulfobacteraceae bacterium | reverse complement strand
TGGAGGGTAAGGTGCTGCCGGGAGTGGCGGCACTCACCGATAAATGATCTAAAATGCCTAAAGTGAACTAAACCCTAACGTTGCAAACCCACACCGGCAAAAACCGCTATGCTCGCACCAGAGCACACCATCTGCGCCTGTGCTCGCATCGGCCAGGATCTCACATACTGTTAAGTATGCTACGACCTGTCCGAGGCTGTGCTCAGCCACATCTGGCGCACTCTGGCGCGTTTTTCCTCGGTGCAGGTCTGCAACGTTAGGGTAAAGTGAGCTAAAGTTAAAAACTGTCTTGATCCAAAATTTTCTACCTGTGCGGTTAGATGTAACTCAGTGAAATTTATCATGCCGTAGGGTGGGTTGAGCGGTCATAATCCGATGGGTTTCGCTAATTACACATAGTTGCATATTGTGGAAAGTATGCAAAATAAGGCTAAGACAGCGAAACCCACCATTCTTTTGACGCTCAACCCATCCTACAACAAGCGTTAAAAATGTAACCGCACAGGTCGAAAACTTTATGCGCCTTAAACTGGCGGAAAACAAATAGGAGGCTTTTTATGGCTAATACGACACATTACAAAGAACTCGGTTTAGTAAACACCAAAGACATGTTTAAACAGGCGATGGAAGGCAGGTACGCAATCCCTGCATATAACTTTAATAACATGGAACAGCTGCAGGGTTTTATTATCGGCTGTGTGGAATCAAGATCACCGGTGATTTTACAGGTGTCCGGCAGTGCCCGAAAATATGCCGACCCGATATTTTTGCCATTTATGGCGATGGGAGCCGTTCGGATGGTAAAAGCGCTCGGCGCCGCTATCCCGGTCGCCCTGCATCTGGATCACGGCGATACCTTTGAACTGGCCAAATCGTGTATTGATTCAGGCTTTTCCTCGGTAATGCTTGACGGGTCCCACCATCCGTTTGAGGAAAATGCGGAGCTGACCCGACAAGTGGTTGATTATGCCCATGAACGCGATGTCACCGTTGAAGGTGAGTTGGGGGTGCTGGCCGGAATCGAAGATGAAGTATCACATGAAGTTTCGCATTATACCAAACCGGAAGAAGTCGAAGCATTTGTCGAAAAAACAGGTGTGGACAGCCTGGCCATTTCAATCGGCACTTCCCACGGTGCCTATAAGTTTAAAGTAAAGCCCGGTGAGGAAGTCCCTCCCCTACGATTTGATATACTGGAAGAAGTCGCCAGGCGGGTCCCGGATTTTCCCATAGTCCTGCATGGGGCATCGGCCGTTATTCCGGAATACGTCAAAATGATCAACGAATTTGGCGGCAAAATGGATGACGCGGTCGGGATCCCTGAAGAACAGCTAAGAAAAGCGGCAAGCTCGGCGGTATGCAAAATTAATATCGACAGTGACGGCCGGCTGGCCATGACGGCGATGATCCGAAAGGTCTTTGCCGAAAAGCCATCTGAGTTTGATCCGCGTAAATATCTGGGGCCTGCACGTGATGAGTTGATTAAAATGGTTAAACACAAAAACGAGAACGTACTGGGCAGCGCCGGTAAAGCATGAACAATTGCGGCCCTCCCTCCACGTTCCGAGACCGGGACGGGATCGGGAGGCGCGACTTCTCCGATAACATTCCACCGGGTGTAAATCACGGCTGTTGGTGAACGACAGTCATCCACTATTTATTAAAGGGGGCGGTTAATAGCATCAGGAGTACTGGAGTATTGGAGTGATGGAGTAATGGAATGATGAATGGTTGGGATAATGGACAAATGTGAACCATGTTTGGATCTCGGGAAAGCAAGGGTGAAAGAACAAAAAATCAGATATTTTTCTGCTTTTAAACCCAACACTCCCGTACTCCAATACTCCAGCTCCTTCAAATTGCATGTTGATATGCTACGAATTGCCACGGATATTTCAATAACCAATAGCCTTGATTCACACCCCATTACACCATGACCGGGATACTTTGTGTGTGTCTGTCTGTAAACATGATTCTAACAGATCAGGTCTGGGCCAGGGATTTTGGATTGCGGAATGTATGTTGTGGGTCCTTTTCCCTTGACGCACAAGGGGTATTTCTCTATAGTCCTTCCCATAAAAGCAAGACCTTATCATACTTATTTTAATGAGTTATGCGCAAGAATGATTTAGTCTTTCTGAAAGAGATACCCATGGCCCGATAATCCAATGATGATTTTTTCAAAGCGCTAAGATGTTACAATAAAACAAGTTTTTGGGGGAAAAATGGAATTTAATGATCTGGACCTTACAATTTCGAGGTTGGGAGAGTGCCGTATCCCTTCACCCATGACGGGTATTCAATTCGTAAGCGACAGTGATAATGTACTCTATCACTCTGACCAGAGAAAGATTAAGGAGTTTTTGGGGGCGGGCGAAGATCTGCCGTGCTTTGAGATGGCCGGCCCGAGAGAAAAAATCTATTTTGATCCTTCGAAACTAAAATGCGGCATCGTCACGTGCGGGGGGCTCTGGCCCGGGGGGAACGACGTGATAAGGACTATTGTCCTGGGACTTTTCTATCATTACGGAGTTGAAACAGTCTTCGGTTTCCGGTACGGCTATGAAGGCCTTACTTACAGGCATGGTCACGTCCCATTGGAATTAAAACCTGATATTGTAGGCGACATCCACAAGAAAGGGGGGACCATATTGGGTTCGTCGCGAGGACCTCAGGATATTTCAGAGATGGTGGATACGCTGGAGCGAATGAACGTTAGGGTTTTGTTCACCATTGGAGGAGACGGGACCCTGCGCGGGGCCCAGGCCATCGCCGAGGAGATCGCACAGCGCAACCTGAAGATAGGGGTGGTCGGTATCCCCAAGACCATAGACAATGACATCTCTTTTGTGGAACAGTCCTTTGGCTTCGAGACGGCAGTCTCCGCGTCAAGGACGGCCGTCTATTCCGCGCACACAGAGGCCATCGGGGCGAGAAACGGCGTTGGCTTAGTGAAGCTAATGGGCCGTGATTCCGGATTTATTGCGGCATACGCCACACTTGCCAACAATGACGTAAACTTCTGCATGGTGCCAGAAGTTCGATTCACCCTCGAGGTCTTCTTGGACGCATTAAAGGATAGGTTGGAGAGAAGAGGGCACGCAGTTATCGTGGCGGGAGAAGGAGCCGGACAGGATCTGATGGAGAAGCGCCAGGAGCGCGATGCATCCGGGAACATTCGTTTTGGGGATATAGGTATTTTTATAACGGATCAGATCAAAAACTACTTTAATGAAGCCGGGATAGAGGTGAACCTGAAGTATATTGACCCCAGCTACACCATCCGGAGCATGCCCGCAAACCCCAAGGATTCTGCGTTCTGCCTGCTGCTGGGCCACAATGCCGTGCATGCGGCCATGACAGGCCGGACGAATATGTTGGTGGGCAACTGGAAGGGTGCATTCACGCACGTTCCTATTGAGCATGCCGTATCAAAGCGCAAGCAGATCAATCCTGTCGGAAGGTTTTGGAGTAATGTCCTGTCATGCACGGGACAGCCAAGAGAAATGCTGTAATATGGGTAAAGGGCAAAGGGGATAGGGCATAGAGCATAGGGCTAAGGGCAAAAAGAAGGGGTAGTAATGGAAGATGTAAGTTCAAAAGATTATCCTGAAAATTTTAAAGAGACAAAAACGAATCAGTGGGCACTAATTCCGCACTTATCAGAACCGGATTATTCCAGGCCTCTCCTGGAAATCCCATCTGAGGCAAGGGAGAGGATGTCGGGGAGACTCCGCTTCCTTTATGGGGAAACTAAGGCAGAAAAATATATGCCTGAGCTTGAAAGAATTCTCAGGGTGCACTATGCCTATAAGCCTCAGGAAATGATCGAACAGGAAAAGGATTTTGATCCTCAAAACCGTTTTACGGAAAGGGATATGATTCTCATTACATATGGGGACCTCCTTCACGGGGAAGGCCACTCTCCCCTCGCCAGCCTGGACGATTTTGTCCAGCGCCCCGGTCTCAGACGGGTTTTCAATACCCTGCATATCCTTCCTTTTTTCCCCTATTCATCCGATAAGGGGTTTTCGGTCACGGATTTTAAAAGCGTGGATCGTAATCTGGGATCCTGGCAGGATATCGAGGATATTGGAAGGCGGTACCAGCTCATGTTTGATGGGGTCCTCAACCATATCTCCTCCAGGAGCTCTGCGTTTCAGGAGTTTCTTAATGGCAGTCCGGAGTTCAAAGATATTGTCATTGCTTACACGTCTCATGATGCACTGACACCGGAGCAGCGCAGGATAATCGTGCGCCCTCGAACTTCTGACATCCTGACAAAGTTCCGTACAATTGACGGAGACAGGTATGTGTGGACCACCTTCTCAGCAGATCAGGTAGACCTTAACTATAAAAATCCTGATGTGCTCATGTTTATTATTGAAACCATGCTTCTGTATGTACGACGGGGAGCGGATATCCTCCGTTTGGATGCCGTGACCTATCTGTGGGCAGAACCTGGAACGCCCTCTGTGCATCTGGAGCAGACACACGAAATTATCAAGCTCTTGCGTGATGTTTTCAATGTGGTCGCGCCCTGGGCGGCTGTGCTCACAGAAACCAATGTGCCTCATGAGGAGAATGTCTCCTACTTTGGAAATGGGCGTGATGAGGCACAGATGGTGTATAACTTCGCCCTGCCTCCCCTTGTGCTTCATACATTTTACAGGGAAGATGCAACTGCTCTTTCCCGGTGGGCCAGGGACCTGAAATACATGTCCAATTCCACGACTTTCCTCAACATGCTTGACACCCATGATGGCATTGGACTCATGGGAGTGAAAGACATCCTGCCCGAAGAAGATATCGATTTCATCATTAAAAATGCAAGGGAACATGGCGCCTTCGTCTCTTACAAAACAGGGAAGGACGGCAAGGACGAACCTTACGAAATCAACAGCACCTGGTTCAGCGCCATCAACCATGACAGTAGCGATGAGGATATTGCTTTTCAGGTAAAACGCTTTGTTGCCTCAAGGAGCATTGCCATGGCCCTCCGGGGTGTGCCTGCAATTTATTTTCATGGGTTGATCGGGACCCGCAACGATATCGACGCTGTTTTGAAAACAAAGTCAAAGCGGGATATCAACCGCAAGGTGATTGAAGAACAGGCACTCATTGAAAAATTAAAAGACAGTAATTCCAAGATTTCACATATCGCTCGCCAGATAAGCTGGATAGGAGATATCAGGGTCCGGCAGTGCGCATTCCACCCTAACGGAGATCAACGTGTCATAATGATCTCTCCAGATATCTTTACGGTTTTGAGGATATCTCCAACGGAGGATCAGCACATTCTGACTATGACTAATGTTACCAACAGGGTTTGTCGAATAGGGATCCCCATTTCTGAGCTTGGTGTTGAGGAATACCACTGGTATGATCTTGTTGGCAAAAGGGGCTGGATAGCTCAAGATGGGAAACTTGATGTGACCTTGCAACCCTACGACGTTGTCTGGCTAATACCTTTCGTTGAACTGGAAAAAATCATCGAATCATAACCATGTCAAACAATCTTTATATTACCTCTACTGAGGCCAGGAGCGGAAAATCACTCATTTCTTTGGGTGTCATGGAGATGCTGCTCGGTAAAATCGACAGGGTGGGGTTTTTCCGTCCAATTATCAACATGGATCCAGGCCTAAAGAACCCGGATAATGATATCAATCTCATTTCTTCACGATTCAACCTGGAGATTCCATACGAGAAAATGTATGGCTGCACATCAAAGGATGTAGAAAACCTGATCGCTGCTGGCAAGGACGAGGAAATACTTGAGAGAATAATAAGAAAGTATAACCAGCTAACAGAAATATGCGATTTTGTCTTATGCGAAGGGACAGACTTTGCAAGTTCCACTGCCGCTTTCGAATTGGATATCAATGCGGAGATCAGCAAGAACCTTGGAAGTCCGGTTTTGCTTGTGGCAAATGCCTATCAAAAGAGCATGGATGATACCCTCCGATCCATTGAATTGTCCATTGATTCTTTAAGTGAAAAAGGATCTCAAATCATAGCAACAATCGTTAACCGCATAGAACCCAAAGAGGGAAAGCGGATTGTCAAACGCTTGAAAAAGAGGGGTTTGATCAAAAAACAGTTGGTTTATACAATACCGGATGAAGAATATCTCGGGAAACCCACGGTGGGTGAAATTGCAGATATTCTGGGCGCCGAGGTGTTATATGGGAAAGAGCAACTGGATCGGCATGTGTATAACTTCACAGTGGCGGCAATGCAACTGCAAAATTTCCTGACCCGCATAGACCATGGTTCATTAATCATTACACCGGGAGACCGGGCAGATGTGATCGTTGCGTGTCTCGCTGCTGTTTCCTCCACTTCCATGGAGAACATTTCCGGCATTTTGTTAACTGGCGACCTGAAACCGGAAGAAGCCATATGGAAATTAATCAAAGGCTTTTCCCAAATGGTGCCCATTCTCAGCGTAAAAGACAATACCTTTCCCACTGCAGCAATTGTTGATAAGGTCCACGCCATAATTTCACCGGATGATGACCGGAAGATAACGAGGGCTCTGGCGGTCTTTGAAAAAAATATTGATGTGGTGCAATTGGGGGAAGAGATCGTTAAAACTCGAACCGCCATTGTCACTCCCAAGATGTTCGAATATGAGTTAGTGAAAAAAGCAAAGAAACACAGGCAGCATATAGTGTTGCCTGAGGGCGAAGAGGAAAGAATCCTTCGGGCTGCTGAGACACTGCTCCGTCGGGAGGTAGTGGATATTACTCTGCTTGGAGATGAACAGCGGATCCACGGTAGAATATCAGAATTAGGTCTGCGGCTGAATAACGCAGACATCATTGAGCCCTCAAAATCCAGGGTTTTTGATGAGTATGTCCAGACCTACTTCGAGTTGAGGAAACACAGGGGCATCACAGTGGAAAATGCCCGGGATACTATGTCCGATGCAACTTATTTTGGAACCATGATGATTTACAAGGGGAATGCAGACGGGATGGTTTCCGGCTCGGTCCACAGCACCGCAGACACGATTCGTCCTGCCTTTGAAATCATTAAGACCAAGGCCGGTTTTTCCATTGTATCGAGTGTATTCTTTATGTGCCTGGCAGAGAAAGTACTTGTTTACGGGGACTGCGCGGTGAATCCCAGCCCAAACGCGAATCAACTGGCCGAAATCGCCCTTAGTTCCGCACATACAGCAAAGGCCTTTGGCATTGATCCCGTTGTCGCCCTGTTGTCCTACTCAACAGGGAAATCCGGTAGTGGGGAGGATGTGGTAAGGGTTCGAGAAGCAACGAAGATTGCAAAGGAAATGGCCAGGGAATCTTATCCCGGGTTAAAAATCGACGGGCCTATCCAATATGATGCCGCTGTTGAACCTTCGGTGGCCAAAACCAAGATGCCTGAAAGCGACGTTGCCGGAAGGGCCACCGTGTTTATTTTCCCCGATTTGAATACCGGGAATAACACCTACAAGGCTGTTCAAAGATCGGCCGGTGCCGTGGCCATTGGTCCTGTGCTTCAGGGGCTCAAACAGCCTGTGAATGACCTGAGCCGTGGGTGTACAATTCCGGACATCGTTAATACCGTTGCAATTACCGCGATTCAGGCCCAATCGGAAAAAGCATAGTTTTTTGACAGGATAACAGGATTTAAGAAAAAAATCTTGTAATCCTGTTATCCTGTCAATTCCTTCAGAAAAGATTATCATGAAGATACTCGTCATCAATACGGGAAGCTCCTCAATTAAGTACCAATTGTTCGATATGGAGCGACATAGAATACTGGCTTCAGGCGTGGCAGAGAAAATCGGTGAGGATATCAGCATTCTTACACACTGGAATGTTTCAGCCAATGGGGAGGATTTTAAAAAAGTCGAAGAGGGCGTGATCGCCGATCATCATGAAGGAATGGACCGGATTCTAAGCTTGTTGATTGATCCGGAACATGGGGTCGTTGGAGACAAATCCGAAATCTCGGCTGTGGGCCACCGCGTGGTTCATGGCGGGGAGACTTTTCACTCACCCACGATAATCGATGAGAGCGTGATCGCAGCCATCAAGGAGAACATCCCCCTGGCCCCTTTGCATAATCCTTCCAATCTGATGGGCATTGAGGTTGCCGGGGCAATTTTTCCAGATTCACCGCAGGTGGCGGTATTTGATACAGCATTCCATCAGACTATACCCATGGAGTCATATTTATATGCCATTCCTTTTGAACTGTATGAAAAGCACAGGATACGGCGATATGGTTTTCATGGGACTTCACATGCCTATGTTGCGGAAAGGGCGGCAGAATATCTAAGGCGGCCCCTGGGTGAATTGAATTTAATAACAATTCATCTGGGGAACGGGGCGAGCATGGCTGCTTTGAAAAATGGGATATCTGTTGACACCACCATGGGCATGACGCCCCTGGCAGGATTGGTGATGGGGACCCGTTCGGGTGATATTGATCCCGCACTTACTTTTTTTCTGGCTGACCAGTTGAGGATGTCTGTCAAAGAAATTGATGATCTCCTGAATAAAGACAGCGGGTTGAAGGGGATTTGCGGGTCTAACGATATGCGCGAAGTCATACGGAAGAAAGATGCAGGCGACGACAGGGCAGAGATTGCCCTAAAGCTTTATTGCTACAGGATAAAAAAATATATCGGTGCATACTTTGCCGCTTTAGGGAGCCTAAATGCGATTATTTTTACCGCGGGTATAGGGGAAAATTCGCCATATATCCGTGAACACTGCTGCCAGGGCTTACACAAGCTGGGAATCAAAATTGATGCGGAAAGGAATAAAAAAAGCGGCAAAGAAATTAGAGAAATCAGTCTTGCGAGCAGTGAGGTCAGGATTCTTGTGGTCCCCACAAATGAGGAATTGGAAATAGCACAGGAAACAGAAAAGGTTATCGAGAAAATTTTGTAAGTTCTCAATAAGTCCGGGCACTCACCCCGGATTAGTGCCTTAAGCAAATTACAATGGCTTTATAGCTTTTTGGAGTTTAGGCGTAAGCCTTTTATAAAATCCTTACGGATAAATTCCACCCGAACCGGGCTATGTTAGAAAAATCCCCCTCAATCCCCCTTTGCAAAAGGGGGAAGCAGTCGGAATGCCCGTACTTATTGAGATGTTACAAATTTGTTGCTGAATAGTATGTGGTTACATATGCTTGTTCTTTCGGAAGTTGTCGATGAGGTTAATGATGATTTGTTTCCGGTATCTGCATTTCCCCGTGGTTTTGGGTTTGCTTCTGCTTTTTTCATTACCGAATGCATTCGCTGATAATGACAAAGACGAGGATAACACACTGGAGCATAAGTGGTTTGTAACCGTCTATGGTGGATTGCATGCCCAGAAAACGCTGGGGGGGTTATTAACCTTTCAAGCCACTTTTCCAGATGATACTTATATAGCAGTTGTGGCCCTGGGGAGAGAGTTCTGGCGTTATAAGCAGTTAAGCTTAGAACGGATGTTCACCCCTGCAAAATCAGTTAACTCATTGAAATAACGTGGAATGAAGCGTTTTAAGACTGCATATGTAGTCACAAGAAAAAAATTAGTGGAAAGACGAAAACTGTCTTAAATTCCATAGGTTATGGCTACCATCATTGCCTTTTCTGGGGGTGAACATTTGTTATAAATTATTCCGGAAGGTGATATTTTGTCTAAATATCGTATTGTTGCAGTACTATTGATTATCGCCGTAATGCCCGCATTCACAGGAAAGACAATGGCCGCAGATGACTTTGCCGTGACGGTTTACGGGGGGCGAATGACAGACGGTGACTTTGGCTTTACCCTCACCGGGCAGGCCGACTTTATTGATGCCTACATCGTGGTTGGTGCTCTATCCTGGACCTTTGCGCGGTTTTTTGAAGACGCATTATCTTTTGAATTAGAGGGGCAGGTCGGCAAATGGTTCGGGGATCAGCATAATTTGGAGTTCAACCTTCCCGTGGCTATCCGCTGGAGCAAATTCCCCTGGAACAATTATGTGTCAACCAGCCTGGCCTTTGGTATCGGCCCCTCCTATGCCAGCAAAGAACCCAAGGCTGAAATCGAGGAGCATGATTCAACCAAGAAGTTTTTAGTCTACTGGTTCGGCGAACTGGCCCTCGGTCCTTCAGGCAGCAACTGGGCCGGTGTATTGCGCATACACCATCGCTCAGGAGCATTCGGGCTTGTTTTGGACCGGGGGGTGGGCGGCTCTAATACGCTGGCCATAGGCTTAAAGTATCGATTTTGAATTTCTCCGGTCTTTTTTTCTGCCGATTCCGGTACCCCCCGTCCATTCCAATTATTAAGGGGTCTGCTCTTGGCGCATCTTATAATCAAACCTAAAAAATAATATCACAAT
>JAUWMY010000516.1 GCA_030612945.1 Desulfobacteraceae bacterium | reverse complement strand
GTGCCGAAGCTTTCAGGTTTTTTTGAGAACTTCCTGACCTGATCATATGCGATAAGTCCCGCCACCTGTCCGCCTGCCCCAGGGATAATACCAATAATAGAACCTACGATTGACCCAATCCCAAGGGCTTTCACCATCTTCAGGTTCTGGATAAGTGTTTTGAATAAAACGCCTTTTTCGGGTTTGTAGACTGGTCTTGCAATATGCACATCCAATTTTTCTGCCAGAGAAAAAACCTGTGGAATAGCGAAAAGACCAATGAGTGCAGGCACAATGGCAATGCCCCCGATAAGAACATCGTGAAAAACAAAACGGGGTACACCCAAAAGAGGACTGTAACCAATGGTGCTGATTAAAAGGCCGAACATTCCTCCAATAAGACCCTTTGCAATAGAACCAGATGACAGTCCGGCCATGACACTGATGCCGAATATTGCGATCCAGAACATCTCAGGAGGTCCGAATTTAAGGGCGATTTTAGCCAGGGGCGGCGTAAACAGTATCATAATCAGCATACCGAAGAGTCCACCAATCAATGAGCTGATAAAGCAAATATAAAGCGCTGTCTGAGACTTGCCCTGTTGCGCCATAGGGTGGCCATCCAACAGGGTTGCGATATTGGCGGGTGCTCCAGGAATATTAATAAGGATAGCGGAGATAGCGCCTCCTGCAACCGTGGCCGTATAAACCGCCCCGAGAAGGATCAAGCCGGTAGCAGGCTCCATGTGAAACGTGAAAGGCACCAGCAGGGCCACAGCCATAGTGGGACTCAAACCGGGTGTGGCTCCAAGAATTAGCCCCCCGATCACCCCGCGCACCAGAGTAAGGAGGTTCGTAAAGGAAAGCGCAAGTGGGAAATAGTGAAGGAATTCTGCCATGTGGATCCCCTCGATTGCAAAGCAGTGTGAGTTCTGTTGAAAAAAGGATTTTCCTATACTATCAAGCTACTCCACAAGTTCGCGTAGCTTCAGCCGTTGAATCTTTCCTGATGGACCTTTTGGAAGGTCATCCATTATTTTTATCAGCTTGGGGGTCTTGAATTTACCAAGATGCTCAAGGCAGTGGTCTCGCAATTTCTCCTCTGTTGTCGTGAAACCCGGCTTTAATACCACACAGGCCATGATTTCCTCTCCGTAGTCTTTATCAGGGATACCCACTGCCGCAGCGTCTAAGACTGCCGAATGCCTGTACAATGCCTCGTCTATTTCCTTGGGAGCTATATTTTCTCCACCTTTAATGATGAGTTCCTTGATACGACCTGTCACAAAGACGAATCCATCCTCATCCATGTATCCCAGATCGCCTGTGTGAAGCCATCCGTCCGGTTCGAGTGCCTCAGCAGTTTTGTCCGGCGCCTTGTAGTACCCCGTCATCACGTTATCGCCCTTGATCATGATCTCACCGTGTGTGGTCCGGGGCACCTCGTTTCCTTCCTTGTCAATTATCTTGGCCGTGTTACCCACAGCCTGCCCTGGAGAACCGTACTTTCTTTTGGTGGCGTCCATAGGATTGGAAAAAACCGGCGCGGCAGTTTCGGTAAGCCCCATTGTCTCAACAATGGACACTTTGAATTTTTCCTCAAAGTCCTTGTGGAGCGATGGTGGTAGGGCAGAGGAAGCTGAACGCCCAAAACGGAGTTGATCCGGATTCAAATCCTTGCCCTCAAGGCTTGTGCCGCTGGTGAGATAAGAAATGATCGTCGGTACAACGCTGAACCAGGTGCAGCCATACTCCGAGATGAGTTCCCAGAAGTTGGATGCGCTGAACCTGTGTGGCATAATTACGCTGCCCCCGCTCACTAAGGGCGTGACCGCTGTAACTACTTCACCGTTAATGTGATAGAGAGGCAGGGAACAGAGTGCCCTGTCTTCCGGGGTAAGCTCGTGAGCCAGGGCAGTGTATTCTCCCCCGGCAACCATGTTCTTGTGAGAAAGAATCACACCCTTTGGGACGCCAGTGGTGCCGGATGTGTATAACAACAGGGCATCGTCGTCCTCAGCAACATCAGGAAGGTCAAAGCTCGATATCTCTTCATCTGCAGGGAAGATATTTTCAGCGTCATTGTCAATCTGAATGAGCTTTATATCCCGTTTTACATTGCCAAGCGCTGTTTCCAGCTTTGCTTTTTGGTCTTCAGTGAAAAAGACGATTTTTGTATCAGAGTGATCAATCACATATTCAAGCTGGGAAGGCTGGGCCAACAGATTGAGGGGGGCAGTAACAAAGCCGGAGTACATGGAACCTAAAAAAATCTTATTTGTTTGATAGCCGTTGCCCATCATGAAAGAGACCTTGTCCCCTTTT
>JAUWMY010000465.1 GCA_030612945.1 Desulfobacteraceae bacterium | reverse complement strand
TTAACGAGGTCTGGAGTAAAGGGGCTTTTTATAAATAGTCAATAATCAATCGAAAATAGTCAATTGAAATAACGGACCCCGGCCGGAGTTTCGAAAACTACTTTCCCCGAGTTCTATAAAAGCTCACGGAGGCTTCATTCGTGTACTCGAAAATACTTTCTATACGGTTTCCAAGAACGATAGTCGACGAACCCGTAGTCGTAAACCTGGTCAAGAAGTTTGACCTGTCCTTTAATATCCTCAAGGCGACCATCTATCCGAGGAAAGAAGGTCTAATGGTGCTTGAATTAAGCGGACACCGCAAGAATTTTCAAAAAGGTGTTCGCTACCTGAGGGGCCTTGGAGCCAAGGTAGAGAACATTGGCCAGAACATTAAACGGGATGAAGTAAAATGTTTTCAGTGCGGGGCCTGCACGGCCGTTTGCCTGACAGGCGCTCTCTATATCAAGAGGCCGGAAATGGAAGTGATCTTTGACAGTGATAGGTGCAGTGCATGCGAATTGTGCGTATCAGCCTGCATGGCACAGGCCATGGAGGTAAGTTTTGATAGGAGCCTGCTTTATTAACCCGAACGTTAACCCGCCATTCTTCAACCTTTCTATTCAGTTTTCCCACACTGTCTCGACGTTCGGATAGTCAATATCGATTTGATCCTTTGTGATCAATTTCAGTTTGTGAAATTGTCCCTTGACAATTTTGCGAATAGAATATATTCTATTCGCAAATATCAATTATCTTGGGAGCTAAGTTATGCCATCCACAACAGTCCACATACCTGACCCATTGCTGTCCAAGATGAATCAGATAGTTAAAGAAAAAGGCATCAGCCGTAACCGGTTTATCATTCAGGCCTGCGAGCGGGCAGTTGTAAATAATGCGGGAGAATGGCCTGAGGGTTTTTTTGAACCTGACCTAAGTAGAGATGATTTAAAGTTGCTACGCGAGGGGGTGGCGGAGATGGAAGAGGCAATTATCAGTATGCGAAGGAGTCGGAAGGTTATGGAGCTATGAGATATGTATTGGATACCACGGCCTTTTCGGCATCTATGAGGCGAGAGGCAGGTTTATTGACCCTTCTTAAAGATTACCGCCCGGGAGATATCGTCACTGTTCCCCCTGTAGTGGCCGAGATACAATTCGGCATAAAAAGATTAGGTAATTCTTCAAAGAAATGCCTCTTGCTAAAGTCAGCGAGGGATCGCCTACTTTCTGTAATTAGTGTTCTGCCCTGGCTGCCCGAGTCATCTGTGAGTTTTGGAAAAATAAAGGCGGATCTTGAACGAGAAGGGAAGCTCATAGATGATTTTGATATTGCGATTGCAGCCATTGCCGTAAGTCACAAATGCGGTGTTGCAACTTCAAATCTTAAGCATTTTCAAAGGATAAAAGACCTTGAAATCAAATCTTGGTAGTTGGTTCCTGAACGAAAACTGCCAGATTTCCTCATAAGTCCCCCTTTCGTAAAGGGGGATGTAGGGGGATTTCGACAGGTTGCTAAAATTCTCCCTGCTCCCCCCTTCCAAAGGGGGGAGATTAATAGAGTTTTCGGTCGGGCACTAAATAGGTTTAATAGTAATACTTCAGAAGGAAGCCAGCTCTTATTGCTTGGGCATGCCGGGCATATTCGGCATCGAGGGCATAGATATCTTCTGGTATCCGGCAGGGATTTTAAACAGAGAGTCCGAGAGTTTTTTCTCCTGGATGTTTTTATATTCCATACTCATGGGTCCTGATGATCCCTCCATTTCCGTTTTAGTACTGCCTCGATCTTGAAAAAACGTCTATACCTTGATGGTCCTGTAAAAAATAAAATCCCCAGCAGCGAAGTAAAAGTCTATGAATTCACACTGTGTCCATTTCGGGCTTGACATGCAACAGGGTTATCTATTAAAAATTCCTTAATTAAACAGTTTCTCAGTTCGTGGTTTGACAGCGCATTTTCTTCGCAGCCGTCCTGGTGTATTGGTGTATTTTTGGTGCCAATATGCCTGGAATCTTTTGAATAACCAACCCGTTTTATACATTTTTTTATCCAACCAAAAAAAAGGAGGTATCATCATGAAATTAAAAGGAATTATCATTGTAATGGTTCTTGGGCTGGCACTTGTTGGAATGCAGGCTATTGCAGGTACGCTTGAAGATGTTAAAGCAAAGGGATTCTTGACCTGTGGTGTGAGCGAGGGGGTCCCCGGTTTTTCCATTCCTGACTCTTCGGGTAACTGGGTGGGATTCGATGTTGACATGGGCCGCGCGGTTGCCGCTGCCGTGCTGGGAGACGGGAACAAGATGAAATTTGTCCCGCTTGCCTCTAAACAAAAGATCGTGGCTGTTTCCTCCGGTCAGGTGGATCTTACATCCCGTACAACCACCTGGACAATGAAACGTGATGCCAAGCAGGGTGTGGATTTTACTACCATTGTTTTCTACGATGGCCAGGGCTTTATGGTGACCAAAAAATCCGGTGTAACATCTGCCAAACAATTAAATGGCGCAACGGTTTGCGTGACTGCCGGCACGACCACCGAGTTGAACCTGGCTGATTATTCGCGGGCAAACGACCTTAAGATGGAGGCAGTGGTATTTGATGGCAAAAAAGAAGCTTTTGGCGCTTATATTTCAGGACGCTGCGATTGCTTCACCACCGATCTCAGTCAACTCGCTTCTTTTCGGACAACTGTGGCCGATCCGAATAGCCATATTATTCTTCCCGAAGTCATTTCCAAAGAACCTCTTGCGCCCCTGGTCCGACATGGCGACAATCAATGGAAAGACATTGTTACCTGGGTTATTGTCGGCCTTATTGAAGCCGAGGAAAATGGCATTACCTCCGCAAACGTAATGTCCATGAAGAAGAATTCCAAGAATCCTGTTGTTCAGCGTATGCTGGGAGCATCAGGCGATGTCGGCAGTTTTTTAGGCCTTGACAAGGATTGGCTTGTGCGTGCCATAAAGCCTGTGGGCAATTATGGCCAAATTTATGATCGTCATTTCGGACCCAAACCTAAATTGA
>JAUWMY010000354.1 GCA_030612945.1 Desulfobacteraceae bacterium | reverse complement strand
GCTGCTGTATCAAACACCCGTTATCAGCCCAGTATTTTTCCAGGGCCATAATCAATTCTTGAAAGTTCATTGGTTCCCTCCGGCGCAACGCTGTCCAGAACAAGAAAAGCATCCATTCTGTATGTGGATGCGACTAAATGACTCTTTACCCTAACGTTGCATAAAATTTGAGTTCAAAACGGTATAGATTGGGTCAACAAGGGGCGGTTGACCATTTTCAAGGACGAAAGCGTATTGAACATACGGTGAGGTCTTGAAAATGGTCAATCGTTTCTTGATGGCCTGATATAGAGCGAGCGAAGCGCTTTTGGACCAAATATTTATGCAACGTTAGGGTTTATTCAGAAGTGGCGACGTTACCACCCGAAAAACCGGTTGTCAAGATGCCATGAAGGCTGTGCCATGGAGGCTGCAAAAGGGTTTGCCATATATTAAACTTATCCGATATTTTGGGATGTAAGGCAGATGATACTTGCAATTGCACATCATGTGACTTAATGTTGCAAAATCTTTAGCCGCAGGTGTTCACAGGTTACAAAGGACTACTTCAGATGCTTGAGCTAAACACCACAAATTGGCTTCTGGCATTCTTGCCTCTTTTCTTATTACTGGTCACTATGGTGGGCCTTAAGTGGAGTGCGCCTAAGGCGGGTATCCTGGCCTGGGTAGCGGCTGGATTCTGCGGTTGGCTTTTCTTCGGGGCGGATGGCTTTCTATTAGCAGTGTCCTGTGGAAAAGGACTAAGCTTAAGTCTTTTTGTATTGCTGGTCATCTGGTCAGCCGTCTTTCTGTACAATCTCATTGAGCAATTAGGGGCTATAGGGGTCATAGGTAATTCAATAGCCAGACTCGCCGGGTCTCGCCTGGGACAGGCCCTTCTCCTTGGATGGGCTTTTTCGGGGTTTATGCAGGGGATAGCAGGTTTCGGTGTGCCTGTGGCGGTGGTAGCACCATTGATGCTTATGCTGGGGTTTTCTCCGGTTATTGCGGCGGTTTCGGTTCTGGTGGGGCACTCCTGGGCAGTAACCTTCGGCTCTATGGGTTCATCCTACTATACTATCCAATTGGTAACAGGGATTCCCGGGTCCACTATTGGACCTGTTATGGCGATATTGTTTGCCCTTCCCATAATAGCTACAGGCTTTTGTGTGGCTCACATCGAAGGGGGCTGGCAAAGCGTTCGAAAGGGAGCAGCCGCTGTCTTAATAGTTGGCCTCGTCATGTCTTTCTTTGTGTGGCTAATGACTTTTCTCGGGGCAGCTCAGATTGCATCGGTGGTTCCTGGTCTCGTCGGATGCAGTATAATATGGCTGCTGTGCAAGACGCCTCTGCTTAACGGTGAACCAAACCAGGACTCAGCATCAAGGCCAACAGGGCAGGAGTATAAACTGAGCTTTCATTTGGCTTTTCTACCTTATTATCTTTTAATCTTTTTGACCGCCCTATCCCAGCTTCCGCCCTTAAAAGCGGCAGCCAGGCACCTTTATTTTGGCCTCAATTATCCAGGACTAAAGACCTCTCTGGGATACGGTGTTCAACCGGTTGAGGCCTATGCCAAGATCAGGCTCCTCAACCATCCTGCCCCCCTCATCCTGACTGCAGCATTCCTGACTTTTTTGGCCTTCCTCAGTACAGGGCAATGGAAACGAGGCGCTGGATCTGCTGCCTTTAAAACAACTGTCCGACAATGCACGCCTACTAGCCTTGGGATAATCACTATGGTTATGATGGCACTTATCATGACCAATACAGGAATGACGGAAATCCTGGCCAACGGTATTGCCAGTGTGACCGGGCTGGTCTTCCCCATATTCTCACCCTATATAGGCGTCCTGGGTTGTTTCATGACGGGCAGCAATACCAACTCCAATGTGATGTTTGGAGGTCTTCAGATGCAGACCGCCTTGTCGCTTGGAATAAGCCCTGTGATCATCGCCAGTATCCAGTCCATAGGTGGCTCACTGGGAAGCGCTATTGCGCCAGCCAAGGTACTCATTGGCTCCACACTGGTAGGGCTAACCAATAGGGAAGGTGATGTAATGTTGAAGGCCATTCCTTATTGCCTCTTAATAGTTCTTTTAGCTGGCCTGGAAGCATGGCTTGCTGTTAATATTTTTCCGTAAATCAATAAATACAGACCTCGTTATTTGATCTAAAAACTAGATCCGATTTTTTGACACCATCCTCATCATAATGGCTATATGGAGCCAAATTGAGGAATTGTTAATTTAGGAATTGAGGGATTAAGATAAGGAAAGGTTCATATTTCAATTCCCAAATTCCTGAATTCTACGAGTGTCCAATTTTCATGCAAACGATATGGATTCTAATAATAACAACCACTTAACTACTCAACCATTCAATCACTTAACGAGGTCTGAAATACGTTAAATTTCTTAATCCCTCTGTTTGGAATTCCTCAATTAGACTTACATTTCTATTGTTTGTGTGCTAATGTTATAGGTTAAAGTATTTACCTTTTCAACAGTCCACAATCAAAGAGAAATGCCGTGGTCCACATACCCGATTACCGGTTGGCCAGGGAAAGAATGGTCAAAAACCAGCTCATCCCGCGAGGGATCAAAAACCATCGAGTGCTGGATGCCATGGGCAAGGTACCCAGAGACCGCTTCGTGGAAG
The DNA here is from genome assembly GCA_030612945.1 of Desulfobacteraceae bacterium. GTDB lineage: Bacteria > Desulfobacterota > DSM-4660 > Desulfatiglandales > Desulfatiglandaceae > 4484-190-2. The sequence goes on along the minus strand of JAUWMY010000354.1, from coordinate 1,205 downwards.
AAGCCCTTGTGAACGAAGCCTACAATGACCACCCTTTGCCTATCGGGCACAACCAGACCATATCCCAACCCTATATCGTGGCCCTCATGACTGAAGCATTGAAGCTCACCGGTAAAGAAATGACCCTCGAGATCGGTACTGGCAGCGGTTATCAGACAGCAATCCTGGCCGAACTGTCTAAAAGGGTTTGCACTATTGAGAGGGTTCGGCCTCTAATGGTCAAAGCAAGAACCGTTCTAGCCGAATTGGGTTATAACAATATCCTTTTCAAGGCATTTGACGGAACCCTTGGATGGAAGGAATATGAGCCCTACGATGCCATCATTATTACGGCCGGTGCGCCCAAAATCCCCCAACCCCTTCTTGACCAGCTTGCGGATGGCGGCAGACTCATCGTCCCTGTGGGGAACAGATTCCGCCAGGAACTTATCAAGGCAACCAGGAAAAAGGGAAATATCATCCAGAAAAACCTGGGAGGTTGCCGCTTTGTTGATTTGGTGGGTGTTCATGGGTGGAAGGATTAATGAAGCTCTGCTTCACGATTTTGATACTCGATGCTGGATTCTGAGGAATTGTCTTATTTGACCCTGAAAAAAGACTCATCAAACTCGGGCCTGTCCTCGTATTTTTTCATGAAAAAGCCAGGTATGTTATCCATGTTTTCGAAAATAGCCGGATTTAGAGAGATTCCGGCCTGATGAAAGGCATCCACAACCTGCCTTGTGGAGGGAGGACAACCCTTAACAGCGATCATTTCCTGGATATCTGGGTTTTCTTTGTTGGCCTGGTAAATGCATTTTCCTATAAGAATAGTTTTTTTCTTCCCCGGTGTGGGTTTCATTGCCTTCCCGGTGAGCACCTCTATTTCATCCCACGGCTCTCCTTTCCAGGCCTGAGCAATACCTGTAAGGATCGGCCCGTTTAGGAACGAACAATACGTGCACATGGTGAGATCATACTTGCGATAGGAGATCCCCCGGATACCCATACGCTTCATGGGCAACGGAAGACTCCCGTCCTCATCCTCTGCATACGGGAATTCATATCCATGTGGAGAGGCCATATGCTCAATCTTTTCCCCAACCACTTCGATATCAGACAAATCGGCGGCCCTTCCTGAATTCTGGGCCACATAGGCAAGATAAGGTACATTTGACGGCTCATGCCCCAGGACCTTCGCGCCTACCATGTCTGCGGAAAGTATG
>JAUWMY010000073.1 GCA_030612945.1 Desulfobacteraceae bacterium | reverse complement strand
GTTGTTTTAGTTTTCATCAGTTAACCTTGAACCGTGAAACATGGAACTTTGAACCCTTGAACGGTTATATATTTTTTAGCATTTGTCATTTGACATTCATTTGAAATTTGAGCTTTGACCTTTGTCATTTAATTTCATTTTATTTACATATTTGGACCCTTTTAGGGTCACAATTCAAGCCACCCTTTTTAGGGGTGGTAGTTGCCTACTCCTTACTGCCTACTCCAGCGCAGCGGATCTAATCATTTTCCCCGAGCTGGAATCGAACGAACCGGCGCATCACAATATTTTCCCCTGTCTTGGCAATCATCTCATTTATGAGATCCTGAATCGTGATATCGGGGTTTTTAACAAAAGGCTGCTCCAGGAGGCAGGCCTCAGAAAAAAACTTTGTCAGCTTTCCTTCCACAATTTTTTCGATCACTTTCTCAGGCTTGCCCGATTCTTTTGCCTGGGTGGCATAAATTTCCCTTTCCTTTTCAAGGATGTCCTGGGGGATACTTTCTCGATCAATGGCGGCTGGACTGGTCGCTGCAATCTGAATGGCCAGGTCTTTCACAAAACTCGCGAAATCTTCATTCTTACCTGTAAAATCGGTTTCACAATTCACTTCCACAAGGACTCCGATCTTACCTCCGGCGTGGATGTAAGACATCACCTGTCCTTGAGATGTAGTGCGGCTACTGCGCTTTTTGGCGGTTGCAATGCCTTTTTTACGCAAATAATCAATAGCCTTGTTAATATCTCCATCACATTCTTTAAGGGCCGTCTTGCAGTCCATGATGCCGACGCCCGTCTTTTCTCTTAACTCTTTTATCTGTGAAGTGCTAACTGCCAATTTAAATCTCCCTTCGTTTCTGGATTGACTATTGACTGTTGTCAATTGCCTATTTGTGATTTTTATTCATCAGTCTTAACGGCTGTTTCCTGAGATTCTACCTCAACAGCAGTTTCTTCCTTTTTCGGGAGAATGATGACTTCAGGGCCACCCTCTTCTCTCTCATCGGATACAATTACCTCTTCTTCGGTAATTTCTTGTTCTTTAAGTAGTTCAGCCTCTGCCCTTAATCGCTCTTCGGCCATATTATGTCCTTCGATGCATGCATCGGCAATCTTTGAACAAAACAATCTGATGGCTCTAATGGCATCATCGTTACCTGGGAGGATAAAGTCTATTTCGTCAGGATCGCAGTTGGAATCTGCAATGGCGATCACCGGAATTCCAAGTTTTCTGCCTTCTTTAACGGCGATTTTTTCTCTCCTGGGATCAACTACGAAAATAGCCCCGGGCAGTTCGTCCATATTCTTTATACCCCCGAGGTTTCTTTCCAGCTTAAACAACTCCTTTTCCATCTTTAGGATTTCTTTTTTAGTATAGCGATTTATTGATCCATCCTCTTTCATACGTTCAATATCTTTCAGGCGTTTGATGCTTTTTTTGATGGTCTGGAAGTTAGTAAGTGTGCCTCCCAGCCAGCGGTTTACTATAAAAAACATGCCGCAACGTTCACTTTCTTCGACAATAGAGTCATGGCCCTGTTTTTTTGTGCCTACAAAAAGAACCGGATACCCTTCAGACACTGTCCTCACAATGAATTCATAGGTGGTCTTAAAAAGTCTGACGGTTTTTTGAAGGTCAATGATATGGATTCCATTGCGTGCTCCAAATATGTAAGGTTTCATCTTGGGGTTCCAACGTCTTGTCTGGTGTCCGAAATGAACACCTGCCTCCAGAAGTTCTTTCATGTTAATTACTGCTGCCATTTAATCCTCCTTAGATCTCTATGCCACGGTTTTTCCTCTGTTCAGAATGTCATGCACCCTGAGGCATGCAGGGCACCCGGCAAAATTCTGAGCATGTGAATTTTATACCTGAATCTTGCACCAAGTATCGTAGCGAGGCTCAGAAAGCCTTGTGTTTAAAGCGAAGTTGGAGTGATTTTGATCCGCAGGCATATTACCTATATGGTGAGGATCAAAATCATGAAACGAGCTTTAAAGGCAAAGCGCTTCAAGCCGTAGTAGAAAGTTGGTGAAAGATTCAGGTTTATATATCAGATTTCGACCTTGAGCTTTTAAATCGATCCTGATATATTTTGGCGGAAATTCGCCACAAGATTCAGATTTTGTTTTTAAGCACGTTGGGCTTATAAAAACCTGAAATTTATAAACTTTATCTTTTAACATTGCCAAATCTTTTTTTCAAGTAAAAAAATGATTCGCCAGCAATTTTTTGGTTAATTCACAATGGATAAACAGATCAAGAAAAATCTCGTCAGGATAAGAAATGATCTTGACAAAAGTGAGGAAGCCAGATTTTCTCCATGGGCCTGCCTGAGTCGTTATGCAATAAGAAGGAAGGAAGAGGAAGAGGTAAACCAGGGGCACAGGCAGAGTTTTTCTGTTGACTCCGACCGGATACTCCATTCTCTGGCCTATTCCCGTTACATAGATAAAACCCAGGTCTTTTACCTCATTAAAAATGATCATATCACACACCGGGTTCTTCACGTCCAACTTGTATCCAAGATTGCAAGAACCATCGGGCGTCTTCTGAGGCTGAACGAAGATCTAATCGAGGCCGCAGCGCTTGGACACGACATAGGGCATACCCCATTCGGACATGACGGCGAAAAAATCCTTTCCTCCCTCTGTGAATCACATGGCATCGGTCAGTTTTTCCATAACATACAGAGTGTTAGATTCCTTCAGGAGATTGAGCGCAAAGGGAAGGGATGGAATTTGACCCTGCAAGTGCTGGATGGGATCTTCTGCCATGACGGAGAATTACATTCTCAGGCATTGGAACCTCAAAAAGACAAAAATTTTGAAACCCTGTATGACGAAATGAATCAAAAAAAAGAGAACCTGTCCATGGATATATGGCCCATGACCTTAGAAGGCTGTGTGGTGAGGATGGCTGATACTATAAGCTATATAGGCCGTGATATCGAAGATGCCATCAGGCTCGGTTTGATAAACCGGCGAGACATACCCAAAGACTGCACACAGGTTTTGGGCGATACCAACGGAACCATTGTTTACAACCTTGTAGAGGACCTAATTACAAACAGCCTGGAGAAACCCTATGTCAGTTTCAGTAATGAAGTGGGGGAGGCCCTAAGAAGGCTTAAGAAATTCAATGAAGAGCGTATTTACATGAATTATAGAGTCAAGGAACAGACACCAAAAATCCGGCTGATGTTTGAATTGCTGTTTGAAAAATACTTCCAGGACCTTGAAACGGGTAATGAGGAATCTGATATCTACAGAAAGTTCCTGGACGGCATATCGCCAGAATACAGAGAAAGGACACCGTTAGCAGGGATAGTGCGCGATTTTATTGCCGGTATGACGGATGATTACTTTTTAAATCAATGTCATAACAACCTCTTCCCTCAGATAAAAACCAGTTTTTTTTAGGTGAAAACTAACCAAAATCAAAAATTAGAATTTCTGGTTGACAAAAACTGAACGAGCGGGTAAATGTAGAAGCGCATTAGGTGTGCGGGGCTACCAGTTTCAGCCAACCAGATTTTTTCCTAATCAAAAAAAGCATTTTTGATAAATTACAATTAAGAACAGAACGGAGGCCATCAAGCATGGTTCAGGTTGGGGAGCTAAAGGAAGGCGATACCATCTTAAAGCTTGAAGACGTCCACATGTCATTTGGTAAAGTGGCCGCCCTGGCAGGCATAAGCCTGGAGGTAAAAAAGGGCGAGATCCACTCGATCATTGGTCCAAATGGAGCGGGCAAAACAGTAATGATGAACTGTATCAACGGGCTTTATAAACCTCAGAGAGGCAGCATCTACTACAAGGGCCAGAGGATTAATAGCTTAAGGCCATACAGGCGGGCTGAGCTGGGAATCTCCAGGACCTTCCAGAAACTGGAACTTTTTGGAGGAATGTCGGTCCTGGATAATATCCGCCTTGGCCGGCATATCCATCTGAAGAGCGGTATTGTGAGCGGCTCCATATATGTGGGCAAGACCAGGCACGAAGAGTTAGAGTCCAGAAAATTTATAGAGGAGGAGATTATTGATCTCCTCGAGATAGAAAGCATCCGGGATCAGACAGCGCATATGCTCCCCTATGGTTTACAGAAACGTGTCGAACTGGGGAGGGCCCTGGCCCTCAATCCCGAACTACTGTTGCTTGATGAACCGCTGGCCGGGTTGAACCTGGAAGAGGTTGAAGACATGGCCCGTTTCATCCTTGATATCAACGAGGAGAAACGCTGGAAAGTCACCTGTATACTGGTGGAACATGATATGGGTGTGGTCATGGATATTTCTCATCGTGTGAATGTGTTGAACTTCGGTAATCAGATTATGGATGGGCCACCAGAAGAGGTCCAGGCGAACCCGGAGGTGGTAAAGGCATATCTCGGTGAAGAGGATTTGTATTCCACAAGGAGGTAGAGGATAACCATGAACGGATCTGGGATAGAAGTCACAAAGGACCTCACGATCCCCAAGCTGTTTCTCAGCCAGTGCAAGCGATACGGCAAGAACAAAGTGGCCATGAGGGAAAAGGAATTTGGCATCTGGATACCTTTCACATGGCAGGATTACTATGACAATGTCAAATACCTGTCCCTGGGTATGGTGAGCCTCGGTCTAAAAAATGGGGACAAGGTGTCCATGATCGGTGATAACCGGCCAGAGGGCCTCTGGGCGGAGATCGCTGCTATGTGTGCCGGTGCTATTGGGGTGTGGTTGTTCCAGGACTGTATGATGGATGAGGTCAAATACATTATTGACCATTCAGATACTGCTTTTTTTGTTGGTGAAACCCAGGAAGAAGTGGACAAGGCATTATCCATTAAGGACGAATGTCCCAAATTAAAATGGATTATATGGGATGATCCCAAGGGCATGCGGAACTACCATCAGGATTTTCTCATCAGCATAAAGAAAGTACAGGAACTTGGTAAGGAACTGGATCAGAAAGAGCCTGATCTTTTTGAAAAGACAATCAATGAAGGGCACGGCGATGATATATGTCTGCTCTTTTACACCTCCGGGACCACTGCCCTTCCCAAGGGCGCACTGCTTTCCCACTGGAATATGCTGACCATGGGAAAGAATCTCATGGCCGTTGATCCCTGTTATGATACAGATGATTTTGTTTCTTATCTCCCATTTGCCTGGATCGGGGAGCAGATGATGTCCATCTCCTGTGGACTCCAGGTGGGTTATACCCTGAACTTTCCGGAAGAACCTGATACAGCCCAGCAAAATATCAGGGAGGTCGGTCCCCATGTGATGTTTGCGCCTCCCAGGCTTTATGAGGGAATGACCCGCCAGGTACAGGTGAAGCATATGGACGCTACCTGGATCAAAAGAATGATTTATAATTTTGCCACCAAGGTGGGCTATAAGGTAGCGAATCTTAAGTTCGAGAAGCAGCCCGTGCCCTTGCACTGGAAATTCCTGAACTGGCTGGCCTACATAACCATGCAGAAAAAGCTGAAAGACCATCTCGGCATGTCGCGACTCAGGTACTGTTACACGGGTGGCGCTGCCATGGGACCCGACCATTTCCGGTTTTTCCACGCCCTTGGCGTCAACCTGAAACAGATATACGGCCAGACCGAGATCGGAGGCATTTCCATCGTTCACAGGGACGGGGATGTAAAATTTGATACCGTAGGGACCGCAATCCCGGAAACCGAGGTCAAGATCACTGAAGAAGGTGAAATCATATCCAAGAGTCCTTCCGTGTTTCAGGGGTACTACAAGAACGAGGAGGCCACCAGGAAGACCCTGGTGGACGGGTGGCTCTATTCCGGGGACAGGGGATTCATAGACGAAGATGGACATCTCGTAGTGTTTGACCGCACCAAGGACGTGATGACCCTGAACGACGGAAGGCCCTTTGCCCCCCAATACCTTGAAACTCGTCTGAAATTCAGCCCCTTTGTCCAGGAGTCCTGGGTGATCGGGGATAGCCGGGAATATGTCACAACCGTTATGTGTATTGATTACGCTGTGGTGGGGAAGTGGGCAGACGATAAAAAGCTTAATTATACCAGTTATCCTGAACTGTCCCAGAAGACTGAAGTCTATGACCTGATTCAGAAACAGATCGAAGAGGCCAACAAAGACCTCCCGGGCCCCGCAAAGATTCATAAGTTTGTAAATCTCTACAAGGTGTTTGATGCGGATGACGAGGAACTGACAAGGACGTCTAAATTGAGACGGGCGTTTGTGGAAAAAAGATACAAAGACATCGTGGATGCTCTTTACGTGGATGTCGATCTGGTCCATATGGATACAACCATCACATATGAGGATGGAAGGGAACAGCGCATAAAGACCGATCTGCACATACGTAGGGTTAATGTGTGAAGTAGGCAGCGAGCAGTAAGCAGTATGAAGTAGGCAGTAAGGAGTAGGGTGTAAGAAGTAAGAAGTAAGGAGTATGCAGTAGACAGTAAGCAGAAGGGACAAGGGATGTGAGAAGAAGTGAGTACCGGGGATATAGAGATTTGAAAGTTTATGCGTTGGCCTATCAGCTTGCTTTGGATATTCATGAAATAACCAAACGGTATCCCAAGGAAGAAAAATACTCCCTAACCGATCAGATACGACGATCCTCGAGAAGTGTGCCTGCGAACTTAGCTGAGGCATGGAAAAAAAGACGCTACGAAAAGGCTTTTATCAGTAAACTTATAGATTGTGCCGGAGAAGCCGGTGAAACTGAAGTATGGTTAGATTTTTCAAAAGATTTTGAATACATCAATAATGAACAACATCAAGACCTTATGAAAAGGTATGATGAAGTAAACAGAATGTTGTATGGCATGATCAACAAATCCGACAAATTTTGCAGATAACGTATTTTAAGCGGTTTTGCTGCATACTGCATACTATTTACTGCCTACTACTTACTGCTTACTGCTTACTAAAAACGGGGGTTTTTAAGAGTGGAACTATTTTTTATGTCCTTGACCACGGGCATCATGGTGGGCGGAATCTATGCCCTTGTAGCCCTTGGATGGGTTCTTATCTATAAGTGCTCGGGTGTCCTGAATCTGGCAATGGGGGAATTGACCCTTATCGGGGCCTATGTGACGTATACGTTTCACCAGATGGGCGTTCCCTTTTTCTTCGCTGTGCTCCTTACCCTGCTTGTGGGTATCGTCCTTGGTGTTCTCACCGAGCGGATCTTTTTGGATAAGCTAATCGGGGAACCTGTATTGACCGTTATTATGGTAACAGTGGGACTTTCCTTTTTTTTCAAAGGAGCAGCACAATTTATCTGGGGAGCAGATACAAGGGTGTTTACCCCGCCTGTTTTTTCCATCAAGCCTCTTGAGGTTGGCTTTCTCTTGATATCTCCGGTGTACCTCTGGTCCTTTATCCTGGCCATTGTCCTGCTCCTCGTTTTTGTGGCATTTTTTAAATATACCCGGTGGGGCCTTTCAATGCAGGCTACTGCAGACGATGAGACAGCCGCGCTTTCCCTTGGTGTGAGCGCCCGGTTTGTATATGCGGCTGCCTGGGCCATTGCCTTTATGAGTGCAGGCGTGGGCGGTGCCCTGCTCGGGAACATTAACGGCATCAATATTTCAGTAGCCTATTTGGGTCTATTGGTATTGCCTGCCGTGGTCCTGGGCGGACTCAATTCCGTGCCAGGGGCCATTGTAGGCGGTATCCTTATTGGTCTCCTCCAGAATTTTGCAGGCACTTACCTCGATCAGTTCTTCCCTGGCGGTGTGAAAGAGATTGCACCGTTTGTCTTTATGGTGATCTTTCTCCTGTTCAAACCATATGGCCTGTGGGGATGGGAGAGGATTGAGAGAGTGTAATAATTAAGGGATTTTGAATTGAGGAATTGAGGGATTAATTCAGGAATTCCTCAATTCCTAAATTGAGCAAATGTGAGGTTTATTTATGTCCAGTGTGTGGCTACCATGTGGTGATTATCATCAAAATTATGTGGAAGATCAGGGTTGGTGGCAGTCGAAGTTTATCAAGGGTAAAATGATACTGCTTTTGGCAATTGTTTTCATAGGTATCCCCTCGCTTGCCGTATCTCCCGAAGGCGAATACTGGGTGAGTGTGGCAACCATGGTAGGATACACTGCCATGGGCGCCCTTGGTGTCCAGTTGCTCATCGGTTTTGCAGGGTTGCTCACCTTAGGGCATGCCGCCTTTATTGCCGTTGGGGCCTATACAAGCACAATGTTGGTGCTTCAGTTCCCATGGCCACAATTTATTGTGGACTGGGGGCTTGCCTATCCCATAAGCATCGTTGCCGCGGGTGTCGCTGCTGGCCTGTGGAGCGTTCTTTTTGGGCTCCCTTCAGCCAGGGTCAAGGGCTTTTATCTGATCCTCACTACAATGGGCGCCCAGTTCATCACTGTTGATTTTGTCCTGACCCAATATGTGAGTCAGATAGGCGGAAGGGGCCAGGCATTTTCACTGCCTCCGGGAACCATAAAGATCGGGCCCTGGGTCATAGAAAGCGACGTCCAGATTTATTACGTCATGGCCGTATTACTCACTTTAATGGTGATTGTCCTCGCCAACCTGATCCGCTCCAAGCCTGGCCGGGCATGGGTTGCCATCAGGGACAATGATATTGCGGCCGAGGCCCTGGGAATCAACATTGTCTGGTATAAATTGTTGTCCTTTTTTGTGGCCGGGTTCATGGCGGGAGTGGCCGGTTCCTTCTGGGTATGTAACACAGCGGCCTTGAGCCCGGAGCATTTCCCGTGGTTTTTATCCCTCTGGCTGGTGGGTGTGATACTGATAGGGGGAGTTGGTTCCATTCAGGGGGCTATTTTTGGATCCATCTTCATGGTAGTAATTATGGAGCTCCTCCAGATGGCGGCTATCCCAATTGCCGATTATTACCCGCAGGTGCTCTTCAGTTTTGCTTACATAAAAGACATGGCATTTGGTCTGGCCATATGTGCCTTTTTGATATATGAGCCAAATGGGCTTGCCTACCGCTGGTGGCAAGCCAAAAACTACTTTAACCTGTGGCCGTTTTCGTATTAAATATTGGGTATGCGTTCATGGGTTCAGGGTTCAAAGGTTCAACGTTTCTTTTTTGGTGAAGCCTGATAATTTCTCAAGTTCGGGTGGAGTTTATCCCTGGCCCAGACCTGATTCGCAATGCATATGTTCTATAACTTCAGCTTTGTAAATATTGCAGCGATAATAACTGCGTCACGGGATGTCGCGCCAGGGCGGGCCGTAAGGATTTTATCCCGCCTCTGATAGTGTCATTTGACATGTCAAGTATTATTTTGACAATGATTAAGAATTTTTATGTATTCATCGACAACATATTTATTAAGTCCGGTTGCGAGTGAGATAAAGTTAACATCCTTGCCATCCTGGTGGCACATGCGTACCC
>JAUWMY010000368.1 GCA_030612945.1 Desulfobacteraceae bacterium | reverse complement strand
CCCTATATGCGCATCCCTGGAGCCGATGCACTGGAGCCAGGCGATTTTTCCCGGCTCTTTTTCATCGGATGGCCTGACCAGATGCCCTCCATAAGGACCCGATGAGGAAAGAATCCTTTCAAACTCGAGGCTGGTCAAGATATTTTTGGATTTCCCGTATCCATAAACATCATGGGTCCCTGGATCGTATACTTCGCCACCACTGGCGAGGATGATAGCACCGACACTGAGCGCAAAATCTTTTTGTTGATCGTCAAACTTGATGGCATCTGCGGGACAAAATTTTTCACAGGCCTTGCACTTACCTTTTTTAAAGTAAATGCAATGTTCCGGATCAAGGGCGTATTTAAGTGGAACGGCCTGGGCATATTGGACATAGGCCGCCTTGCGCTTGGTGAGTCCTGCATCGTATTCATTTACGACCTTTTTCGGGCACTTTTCCGCGCATATTCCACAGGCTATACATTTGTCCATATCCACATACCGTGGATACTGGGTAATTTGGGCCTCAAAATTCCCTTCTTCCCCGGATATGTTTTTCACCTCTGATAAGGTGAGTAACTCTATGTTGATGTGCCGGCCGACCTCGACCAGTTTGGGTGAGATAATTCACATGGCACAATCGTTGGTTGGAAAGGTCTTGTCCAACTGAGACATAATCCCGCCAATGGAGGTGGACCTTTCAACAAGATATACGTAGTAACCGGAATCGGCTACGTCTAACGCAGCTTGCATTCCGGCAATACCGCCACCTATGACCATTACTGCACCGATCTTTTCCTGGGTCATTTTTTCTCCTGTGAAAAAAAGGCTTCTATACCGCTTATATCTATTTTGTTCATTTTTATCCCCAGAGTGTCTCCATCAATGCCCATTGCAAGTCCAAGGAGCTGTGGATATAGAATGCTGGGAAGTCGGTGGTTCGTGCCGCGAAGTGAAGTCATCATTTCCTGCACAGTGTCAAATTGCACCTGGCACCACGGGCAGCCGACACAAAGATAGTCTGCTCCGGACTCTTTTCCGTTTGCCAGTTTCCTCTCAGTCAAATCCATGGAAAGCTCATCATTGACGCCCAAAAGAGGAGCCCCACAGCATTCAAGCTTTAGTGGCCAGTTTATGCTTTTGGCACCGGTAGTCTCCACCAGTTGGTCAAACAAGACAGGTGCCACGGCATTGTCAAACTGCATAATATCACTGGGTCGTAATGCATGGCATCCATAGTGTGTCGCAATCTTGAGATCTTTGAATGGCCGGGTTACTTTTTCCTTTAATGCCGTAGGTCCTATTTCTTTGTGAAGTACGGACAGGAAATGTGTTACATCAATATTTCCCTTATACTCAAGACCTTCTTTTGCCAGAAGGGTATTGATTTCATCCCGAAGCGATGAGTCTTGTTTCATAAGGTGGTTTACCTTTTTAAGGCTACCAAAGCAGCACTTGCAGAGTGTCATTACATCCAGGCCCTGGTGTTCTGCCAGGGCCAGATTTCTTGCTGAAAAGAGAACAGATGTCTTAAAGTCCGAATTTTTCATGGGATAGCCGCAACAATTAAATTCACGAATATCCACCACGTCTACGCCGAGCCTTCCTAACACCGCCCTTGCCGAAAGGTCATATTGCTGGACACGGCGAGGGATTGTACATCCAAGAAATAGTGCAAATTTCATCATATTATTCCTGATAAAGAAAGTGACTAAAGTGACCTAAAGTGAACTAAAATGCCTAAAATTGTCACAATAAGTCAAAAAAAATGAATTAGAGTTATCGATATATATCAAGAAAAACTTTTTAAGTCCCACCTGTAAGGCGGGACGCTGTATAGAATCGCGAAGCGATTGTATATCACAAAGAAGCCTCTTTTATTGCCATGTTTTTCAGCTCGTAGAGTATATCAGTAACCTTCACTCCCTGGGGGCAATGTTCCTGGCATTGATAGCAGGTAACGCAATCCCACAGCATGTTTGAACCAAGGGCCAGATCACTCAACCCCAGGCCGAGAGAACGCATGATTTGATGCGGAAGAAGGCCAAGGACCTCTTGAGGGTTTTCATAATTTTCAACCACAGGGCACACCGTGCTGCAATTCTCGCATGAATAACAGTAGGTAAATGTGGTAGCCTGCGGAGATATCTCTGCCTTATTCTTAAACTCTTTGTTTATGGGTGTTAAGGGTATGATTTTTTCAGGTCTATTAATTAACTCGCATTTTGCCGCAATAGCCTTTCTTGAGCCATCCAGAGGTTTCGAATATTCCCTGGAATCCAGATACTGTCGTTCTATTCCACGATAAAAAGAAAGCTGGGATAGTACCAGGGGCACGGGCCGATTTTTCTGGATCATTTCCTCCTTTACATTGACCCATAAATCCCTGAGATTAATTCCAACAGGACAGACAACGGTACAGCGATCACAATTGGTGCACAGATAGGCCCCTTCCTGAATCGTCCTCAGGGCTTCCTCGTCCAGATCCTTGTCTGAAACATAATCCTTAAGAAAAACCATTTTTTCTGAAGGAAGGATCGTCATATTGCCTGTTTTATAAAATGCCACCGCCACTGAACATCTTCTGCTGCATGTTCCGCAATGGGTGCAGGCGTCAAGTTCCATGACCTGTCTCGTGGCGATATTGGCAGGGTCTGATTTTTCTTTTTCCATGACCGCGTTGACCAGAAGGCTCACCGGGCTTGCGAAGATGTGAAACATCTTGCTGAAGGGAAGATAGGCCATGCCAACAAAGCATGCCAGAAAATGGAGATACCAGAGCAAGGTAGGAATGTTGGCCCGATCCAGTCCCAGTGAAATGGGTTTTGTAATTTTGGCCACCACATAACCGCTAAAGGCCCAACCAGGTCTGGAATGACAGGCTGCACAGCTCATGTCATGCATTTCTGCGCCTTCGGCCAGGATTTCTTCTTCGAACGGTCCTTTTACAGTGGGGGAAACTATGTCAAAGTTCTGTACCCAAAAGGACTCCAGGGTTCGAAGCTCCTCTTCATCATCCGTATCAGCGTAATCTTCAACCATCTCCTGATATCTTGTATGTGAAGTTATCTTTGTCGCCTCAAGAAAAATACCGGAGAGCATGATGATGGCAAGTATAATAATGGCATAGCTATCCATTGGATTGGTCTTGAGGCGCGGTACTTTCATAACGATTCGCCGGTAAACAGCAATCCCAATTCCTACTGTTACCATAAACCCGAATAAATCCCTCAAGAACATAAAGGGATTGAGTGTAGAGGCATATTCAGAGAACAGGGCTTCGGTGATGATGCTATCCAATGCGTGCATCAGAAGGAGCAGCATAAAGCCGCCATAGATGAGCATGTGCATCAGCCAGCGAAGAAAATCCTCTCTCAATATCTTTATCTGAAGAATAACATCAACAAAAAAGACCTTGATAAGAATAAATATTTTCCCACTGAATACCGTCCCCAGGATGCCTTTGACGGCCGCAGATACTCTTTTGGAAGTCGTAATGTTGCTGGGATTAATACCGATACTGCGCCGGAACCAGTTAGAAATTTTGTAAATCATACCGATTCCAAAAATTGCAAGAGACACATACAGCGCTATGTCATAAAACATGGGTTCGTTCCCCTTTTTAGTCTACCCACCATGCATAGGTTCAATCAGAAACTTTTCAATGAATAATCACCTTAACATTCTTGGACAACCGATTTCTATAGGACGGAAAGTGACTTGTCAATATGTTATT
>JAUWMY010000139.1 GCA_030612945.1 Desulfobacteraceae bacterium | reverse complement strand
CACCGCTCGATCTTTGTATTCGATGACAGGGGTAAGGTGCAGGGGATTCTGGCCATTGTGGACTTACTGGAAGGGATTATGCCTGCCTATCTTGCTGCGCCTAAGCCGTCCACTGCAGATAGTATCCAGTTTTCACCTATGTTTTGGAGTGGTATGTTCATTCGACAGGTGGAAGAACTGGGTAAAAAGAAAATTAAAGAGATCATGTCCCCAGCCCCCCTTACTATCGATGGGGACTCAAATCTCATGGAAGCCGCCGGGATGATGATCGAGAATAGGGCCAGAAGGCTGGCTGTTACAAGGTCAGGGGAGATTGTAGGCGTGATTAGGGAGCAGGACCTGTTTTTTGAAATGGAGAAAACCCTGAGGGTATAGAAAAGGCCCAAAAGTCATCTTGTTTGAGCCCTCCAATCAACTAGGTCTCCGTCAAAGTACAAGCCAAAAGGAAGGTTATAATCCTCTTCAATCCCCCCCTTTTCAAAGGGGGGCTAGGGGGGATTTCTGATAAATTCAAGTATGCAAAAGTATTCCATATTTAATTCCTTAATCCCTCAATTCGCAATTCCTAAATTGGTTCCGGCTTGTCAGTGTTAGGATATTGAGATGGATAAAAGAAAACGTTCCGGAATAAGAAGAAATGTCATTGTAATTGTGTCAGTGGCGGCTGTCATTTTCCTGGTTGCAGGCACGGTATTGGGCCTGTGGTCTACCAGGGAGATGAGGGAACAGGTTGGGGACCAGTTCAATGAGCAGCAATTGGTCATTGCTCGTAATGTCACCGATCTTATTGAACGGGAGCTGCACCTTATAAAAAAAGAGATGCTTTTGCTCAGTAAAGAAGTGTCCTTGGAAGGACTTCGCCCGGAAGACTACTATGAAAATATACAGAAAAGTTTTCCCCGCGTCCTGGAAAGTGGTGTGTGGAGAATTGAAATAGTTGAGCTGGCAAACCGAAGGGCCTATGTTTATATGCCCTATAAACATTACACCATAGATAAAGCACCTGACGTTCCACTGGATGATTTGCCTACTGCCAAGATGCTTGAGGACAAGAGTGCTTGGGTGTCTCAACCACAAATCAAGCGTTCCGGAATAGGCCTGATACTTGCCCTTTCCCTGGCAGATGATTCACAGAGGGTACTTGTCTTTAACGTCAATGTCTCCTGGTTTCTGACCCCTTTTTTGAAAAACATTCGCTCGGGAAAGACAGGTTATGCATGGGTCATTGATGCAAACGGAGTCTTTCTTTCTCACCCTGATACCAATTTTATGGGAAAGAGCGCCTTCAAGGCCAGGGAAGAGAAAAATCCCAGCCTCTCCTACGGGAAAATCAATTTTATTCAGAAAGAAAAGATGCTCAAAGGTCAGGCTGGCACGGGCTGGTATTTTTCCGGCTGGCATCGTGGCATAACCGGAAGGATCAAGAAGCTGATTGCCTATTGTCCCGTCATCGTCTCCGACAATCCACCTCAGAAATGGTCAGTGGCTGTGGTCGCTCCTGTATCCGAAATAGAAGGGGCTGTCCACAAAGGCCACTTGAGGCAATTCCTGTTGCTGGGACTAATCCTTTTCGTCATTTTACTGGGAGCATCGGCTGTTCTGTTCTTTGAAATCCGATGGTCTCGCGTTATGGAAAAAAAAGTTGCTCAAAGAACGGAGGACCTCAAGAAATCCGAAGAGAAGTACCGTTCCCTGGTAGAAAGTGCCGAAGACTTTATCTTTACGGTCGATTCGGAGGGTATTTTTCAATCAATGAATAGCTTTACGGCCAATTTTTTCGGTGGCCCGCCTGAAAAATTCCTGAACAAGGGCCTTTCAAGTTTGTTTCCTGACAAAGTCTCTGAAAAACAACTCAAGTTAGTTGGGCTGGTTTACAAACTCGGAAAAAGTGTGCGAGATGAATTTGAACTGAAAACCGGAGAACACGAAATCTGGATAAGTGCCAATTTCATGCCCCTGAAAGATGAAGAGGGCGGGGTTAATGCCGTGTTGTGTATTGCCAGGGATATTACAGAAAGCAAGAATTTGGAAAGGCAGCTTATTAATACCGAAAAGCTGGCCTCTCTTGGGACTCTGGCGGCAGGTGTGGCCCATGAGGTGAATAATCCATTGGGTGTTATGCTTGGTTTCTGCGATATTTTGCTCCGAAAAACCGATAAGGGGACTCAAGAGTTTGAAGACCTGAAGACAATAGAAAGACAGGGACTTCACTGCAAACAGGTTGTAGAGAACTTACTAAGCTTTGCCCGTCTTGGGGAGGGGGACTCGGAATACGCTGACTTAGCCCAGTGTCTGGAAGAAATAATCAAGGTGGTGAAACACACCCTGGATATTAACGATATTGAGCTGGTTCTGGAGTTGGCCGAAAACATTCCCCTGATAAAGGGAGATTCGCGTCAGTTGCAGCAGGTCTTTTTAAACCTGACCAATAATGCCGTTGCGGCTATGGGAGGGGGAGGCACGTTAAAGATTCGAACATATTTTGAAAGACGCTCGCGCAAGGCCGTTGTTCAATTTCAGGACGACGGTATCGGAATTAGACAAGAAGACTTAGACCATATCTTTGAACCGTTTTTCACCACCAAACCGGAAGGGGAAGGAACCGGTCTGGGCTTGTTTGTCAGCTACGGTATAATCGGCAAGTACGGAGGTTCCATTGATTGTGTAAGTCATACGGCTGATTCTCCGGGCAAACCCAGTGGAACAAGCTTTACCTTGAAATTTCTTACCAAAAGGCGGGGTAGTTAATGGCAGGCAAGATCCTTATAGTGGATGATGAAAAGGACATGCTGGTCCTTTTAAAAAGAATTATCTCCGAGGAGACGGATCATGAACTGGTCACTACTACTAATCCGTTAAAGGCCATAGAGTTGTTCAATAATCGTTCTTTTGATCTGGTAATAACTGATCTTAAGATGCCAAAAATGGACGGTATCCGACTCCTTGAGGAAGTCAAGAAGTCGCGGCCAAAGACCTCTGTCGTTATCCTGACTGCCTATGCCACTATCGAAACCGCGGTGGAGGCCATTCAGAAAGGGGCATATGACTACATAACCAAACCATTCAGGAGGGAACGGATTCTGCTGACCATTGACAAGGTTATGAAATGGCAGGAGATGGTAAGAGAGAATCTGGCCCTGCGCCAGGCCCTGGCCGAGAAGGACGGTTTTTCGCCCATGATAGGGACAACTCCGGTGATGAAAGAGATGTTCGAACGCATCAAACAGGTTGCCCCAACCATGGCCACTGTTTTAATTACAGGAACAAGCGGAACCGGAAAGGAATTAGTTGCCAGGGCCATTCACCAAAATAGTTTGAGGGCAACCAAAAAAATTATTACTGTCAACTGTACTGCAATCCCGGAGCAGGTCATAGAAAGCGAGCTTTTTGGTCACGTAAAAGGGGCCTTCACAGGAGCCTGGAGAGATAAAAAAGGATTGGTTGAAGAGGCCCATGAAGGGACCTTCTTTTTGGATGAAATAGGCGATCTGAGCCCCCATATGCAAACCAAGCTCCTTCGACTTTTACAGGAGGGTGAGTATAAACCGGTCGGGGGTGTGGTAACAAAAAAGGCGGACCTTCGCTTCATTGCTGCTACGAACCATAACCTGGAACAGGATATTCAAGAAAAGCGTTTTAGGGAGGATCTCTACTACCGCCTGAACGTCATACGCTTTGAAATTCCCCCTCTTAAAGAACGAAAGGAAGACATTCCTCTCTTGAGCTATCATTTCTTGAAAAAGTATGCCCGCATCAACCAGAAAGATATTCAGGACATTTCTCCCCCGGCCATGCAGGCCCTTCTTTTCCATGAATTTCCCGGTAATGTCAGAGAGTTGGAGAATATCATTGAGCGGGCGGTTATCTTTTGCATCACAGACAGCCTGGACGTAAAAAATCTTTTTCTGGATAAGGAACACGAAACTTTCTATCCGGATCTGGATCAAGGCGCATCTCGTTTGTCATTTAAGGAGGCCAAAGACAGGATGATCCTGATGTTTCACGAGCAGTACATACGCTCACTCCTGCGAGAAAGCAAGGGGAACATAAGCAAGGCGGCTGAAATGGCCGGAATTCAAAGGCAATATCTTCACCGGCTGATGAAGGAGTCGGGAATAGATGCCGCAGATTTTAGACAGAAAGGCCCGGATCAAAGCTAACGGCACCACGAAAGCAGTGCCGGTCAAAACACCCTCCTAGACGCATAAGCGCTAAGTTGTTTTTGCCTGGGAGGGACTGAAAGAAATGAACATCGAACATCGAACGTCCAACATCGAATATTGAATGGAAAAACATGAAGACACAGAGTTTAAACCCTGAACTATTAGATGATATTTTACAGGAAACAGAAGAATTAATTAAGATTTTCATTACGAGTATCAAAACGGCTGAAAAGAAATTGAAATAGGGGTTGAATGTTCGGTATTGGATGTTTGTTTTTTTATTCGATGTTGGACGTTCGATGTTCGATGTTTGACGTTCATCTTTCAAAACAACCGTATGGCATAAATGCAACCTGTGAATGTTTACAAAATAACTTAGCGCTTATGCTTCCTATACAGCGGGGATTAGGCTCCTATGTTATACTTCTATAGGGATTTACCAGAAGAACAGGAACCGGAGCCGCCTTGGCCACACGTTCAGCAACAGAACCGAAAACAATTTTATCCAGACCTTTCCTGCCATGAGTTCCCAGGATAAGCATATCAATTTTTTTTAACCGAACATAATTCAAGATCTCTTCTGAAGCATCTCCGGGTATAACAACGGCCCTGGTGCTGGGCACTGCCTCGAAATATTCGGCCCTGAATTCCTCCAATCGCTTTTTTGCTCCTTCCAGCAAGTCATTTGCAAACTTGTCAATCGAATCCCGTGGGACATAAACGCTTGAGAAATAATCAAAAATGCGTGCCACAAACAGAAGGTGGATTTCCGCTCCAAATTTCTCTGCCATAGTAGCCACATAGGGGACAAGTTTTGATGACGTTTCTGAGAGATCAACCGGAAATAAGATCCTTTTAAATTCTTTCATTTTAAACTCCTTTTACTTCCCCCTTTTGAAAAGGGGGATTGAGGCCTGCCCTGGCGCGACTTGTTGGCCATATGTCGTAATCTAACGAGTCGGTTATGTTCGATCAGCCACTCCCGCAATGTATCAAGGCCAGGTCTGGGCCAGGGGGGATTTTTCTATTACACACCTGACTTATTAAGTATTTACCTTATATTACAGGTCTCGTTAAGTGGTTAAGTAGTTGTTCTCGTTTGTTTTTGTACAGTTTGCATGAAAATTGGACACTCGTAGAATTCAGGAATTCAGGAATTTAGGAATTGAAATATGAATCTTTTCTTTATCTTAATCCCTCAATCCCTAAATTCACAATTCCTCAATTTGGCTCCATATAGCCATTATGATGAAGATGGTGTCCAAAAATCGGACCTAAGTTCTTAGATCAAATAAGGAGGTCTGAACTTACTTTTTCCGGGGTATTTGAATACCCAGTTGTTTAAAAGCGTCTTCAAGGAGAACCATGCCGATGGGCCGCCTGTTTCGGACTACGGCGATGCACTTGAGGTTATTATTCACCATCAACTCGACTGCATAAGTCGTCTTGTCATCAATAGTTACTGAGGGATTAAGCGGCATACTCTCCCTGAAAGGCAGAAGAATCTCCTTTACTTTCCTCTCTTTCATCGATTTACCCTATTTGATTTAGGAATTTCGGGATTCAGGAATTTGGGAATTAAAATTAGTAAAATACTTCCAATTCCTCAATCCCTAAATTCGGAATTCCTCAATTTACCGGTGATTGATGTTTGATTTTCTTACATTCGAATAAGATCATTAACCAAAAAACATTGGCTTAAGAGATATACCTTGTTTGATAAATTTGTTGCCGCAATTTTCTATTTGCAATATGAATGCCACATAAACGTCAATCTGCATTGCCAAGTCCTCCCCCGCGTAGCGTGATCTTCGATGGGCTTGGAATCTTTAATTAGCGGGGATTTCTGTTACTCAACTGTAAACAAAGAGGAGACATTTTTTCTTTGAATTGTCCACTGAAGATTTCCAAATCTATAGAGCCCATGATAAGCTATCTCAATTTTGTGGTCATAACCATCATATTTTACGAGGTTTATGCTTTTTTTATAAAAAGCCAATCTTGGCACGGTTTTTGTTAATATTTTCCATTCAGGATCTTTTGTTTAAAGCGGAATTGCAAAAAACCCCAAAGCGATTTATTACCTGCATCTTGCACCAAGTATCGTAGCGAGGCGCAGAAAGCCTTGTGTTTAAAGCGAAGTTGGAGTGATTTTGACCCGCAGGCATATTACCTATATGGTGAGGATCAAAATCATGAAACGAGCTTTAAAGACAAAGCGCTTCAAGCCGTAGTAGATAGTTGGTGCAAGATTCAGGTAATAATTGAAAAGACAAAAGACCTCAATATTCAGACCTCGTTAAGTGGTTGATGGTTGAGTAGTTAAGTAGTTGTTATTATTAGAATCCATATCGTTTGCATGAAAATTGGACACTCGTAGAATTCAGGAATTCAGGAATTTGGGAATTGAAATATGAATCTTTTCCTTATCTTAATCCCTCAATCCCTAAATTCACAATTCCTCAATTTGGCTCCATATAGCCATTATGATGAGGATGGCGTCCAAAAATCGGACCTGGTTTTTAGATCAAATAACGAGGTCT
>JAUWMY010000348.1 GCA_030612945.1 Desulfobacteraceae bacterium | reverse complement strand
TAAGTTACATATAATGTATCTTCTCAATAACTCGGGAGGTAAACTCCGAATAAGGAATTTAGGCGTAAGCCTTTTATTTCCCCCTGAATATTGAATAATTGCCATATAATCGCACAATCAGGAAAACCAAGTAAAGATGGTGCCGGGGAACGAAGGATAGAGAAACAAAAATGCCGGCGACAACAGGACGAAGCAAAGCGGAGATAAGTTCATTTAGATGGTTATTAAACAAGCTAAAGAGGTTCTGAAAATAGAGGCACAGGGTATCCTGAGCCTTGTGGACCGTGTGGGCCCTGAATTTGAAAAGGCCATTGAAGCTATCATGAAGGCCAAGGGAAGGGTCATACTGGCGGGAATGGGAAAATCCGGCCTCGTCGCCAGAAAAATTGCCGCCACCCTCAATAGCACAGGTACCCCTTCCCAGTTTCTCCACCCTGCAGAGGCCATTCATGGCGACCTTGGCATGGTTACCAGTGATGATGTTGTTGTGGCAATTTCCAATAGCGGACAGACTACAGAGATCAACAATATATTGCCCATGCTCAAGAAAATAGGGGCAAAGATTATAGGTTTTACGGGTGGCATGGAGTCGCCCATGGCAGAAGCCTGCGATCTGGTTATCGATGTGGGTGTGGAAAGAGAGGCCTGCCCAATGGGGATGGCCCCAACGGCCAGCACCACTGCTGCTTTGGCCATGGGTGATGCGCTTGCCGTGGTTCTAATCAATCGTCGTCACTTTAACCAGGATGATTTTAAGAGATTTCATCCTGGAGGAAGCCTTGGAGAGCGTCTTGCTGTCAAGGTCAGGGAGATCATGCTCACAAATGACCGGATTCCCATGGTTCCTCTCGGATCAAAGGTTCAGCAGGTGATAGAGGAAATTGATGCCAAAAAGGTTGGAGCCACACTAATCATTAGAAAAGGCCGAAAGCTTGCAGGCATTGTCAGTGACGGGGATTTGAGAAGGGCCCTCCTGCGCCACAAGAATATCCATGGGATGAAAATTGAAGACATCATGTCTCCCTCCCCCAAGACCATTGATGAAAGCCAGACTGCGGCAGAGGCCCTGGGGCTTATGGAGCTTAATGCCATAACACACCTCGTCATTGTGGACAGACACAACAGTGTTAAGGGTGTTGTTCATCTGCACGACCTCCTGGGAAGAAAGGATTTCAAAATAAATGCAGGTCTTAGTCCCACCGCGGGGGCTGATCGTTGAGCTGATTACCCCTCTTAAGCATGACAGGTCCATTGATGGCCGGGGATTGGGTCACCTTCTGGATCGGCTGTCCCCCCTCGTTCACGCCGTATTTTTGGCAAGCCCTGATACTGGCGAAGGTAAAAATCTTTCCCTTTCTCAGCGGTTGGAGCTTCTTGAAAAGGCCCTGGTAGTGGTCCGTGGCCGGATTCCCATATTGTTCTGGATCACTCAGGATATTGAGGAGAAGACAACGGAGACCCTTCTTGGTCTAAAAAAAATTCTTAAACGACGCAGGTATGAGGGGCAGGTTTTCTGGGTTGACACTCCTCTCTATTATCACAGTAACCGGGGTCTCCCGGCACTGTACCGGAATTTAAGCTCAATGGTAAACGAACCTTTTATCCTTCACAATGCCCCTGAATTTATAAGAGGCCTGGCCAAACCCATGAAAAGAAGCAATATTCGTACAGCTATCTTGAAGGAACTGGTCTCCTTGAAAGCCATTGTCGGTTTAATTTTTCTGGGCTCCCTGGATAGAGCCCATAATTACCAGAAGGCATGCCGCAGCCGGGCCCGTTTCAGGATTTATGATGGAGACGAAACGCATTTCATGGATCACCCGAGCATGAGCGGAGTGGTGTCTTCAGGCGCTAACCTGGCTCCCGGGGCTTGGCAGAAAATCACTGAATCTTCCCTTCGAATAACGGCTGATCAAGATAATTACCCGGAATACCTTCACCAGGTGTGGGATCTTGGGCAGTATCTGCGTGATCTCAAGGGCATTTATCAGCGGGCGCCTGTAACTATTATCAAAGAGGTACTCGCGGATAAGGGCATCATTGAAACCCCAACATGCACTTTCCCAACTAAAGATATGGAAGAATCGAAGCGGCGGGCCAAAGAATTGATGGACCGTTATGGCGATTTACCGTAGATGAGCGATGGCAACGCGAAACTGGAGGCAAAACGCAAAAATCGCAAAAATTCCCCGAAAAGCGCTTTGGCGCTGGATATGGGTTGCCATTTTTGCGATTGCCTTTGCATGGGTAGAAAGTTCGGTTGTCGTTTATCTCCGCGAAATTTACTTTGAAGGTTCGTTCTATTTCCCCATAGTCCTGGAATGGAAGGACGGTAAACTCCTGGTTGACAACCTGATGCGCATCGAATTCGGCCGCGAGATTGCCACAATTCTTATGCTTGTGGCAATAGGCTGCGCTGCGGGAAAGAATGCACTGCAGAAGTTTTGCTTTTTTATGATCGCGTTTGGGGTCTGGGATATTTTTTACTACATCTGGCTTTGGGTCATGGTCGGATGGCCTGAGAGCCTTATGACATGGGATCTTCTCTTTTTTGTACCACTTCCGTGGGTTGGCCCTGTAATAACGCCGGTTTTAATTGCACTTGCAATGGCGATAGCCGGATCGCTTATCATTTACTATGATGAAAAGTACTGTAAAATCAATTGGAAATGGTTTGACTGGGTTGTTGAAATGGGCTGCGCTCTCCTGATGATTGTAGCTTTCTGTTGGGATTGGAAGAACATCATGCAAGTAGCAGATGGCGTGGATCGAAATGGGATTCCAATTGTTTTTGCCTGGTGGCTCTATTTGCCGGCATTTCTATTCGCGGCAGCCTACTTTGTGGTGAGGCTCAGGCAGACCGTTATCGCCAACCGGGATCAGATGCAAGCTGTGGATTATACATGAAAAAGGAGCTTTAAAGTGAAAAATAATCTGGTCTGGATAGACCTGGAAATGAGTGGGCTTGATCCGGAAAAACATGTCATCGTGGAAATCGGATCCATTGTGACTGATGACAGCCTCGAAATTGTCGCCAGAGGCCCCGATATTGCCATAAACTACCCTGAACATACCCTCTCTTTAATGGAAGAATGGAGCCTGAAGCACCATCAATTATCAGGACTTCTGGATCGTGTCAAAGCCTCTCCTTACAATTGCCAGCGCGCTGAGCAGGAGACAATTGAATTCCTTTCCCGATATTGTCAGAAAGGAGAGTCTCCCCTTTGTGGAAATTCGGTGTGGCAGGACCGCCGGTTTTTGGCAAAGTACATGCCACGCCTGGAAGCTTTTTTACACTACCGCAATATTGATGTGAGCTCAATCAAGGAATTGGTGAAGAGGTGGTACCCCACTCTTCCCATTTTCACGAAAAAAAAGGCTCATCTGGCAATGAGCGACATTGAAGAATCCATTAAGGAGTTAGCATATTATCGTGAAAAGGTATTTGTTGCGTCATGACATCAAAACACGAAAAATCAATCATTGTTTTCTTATGCTCCATTGGCATATCTTGTGTTGTTTATGGGATGGGGAAAGAGAACAATACAGTTTTTATAGTGGGCCTCCTTCTTGTTATTGCCGGATACCTGTTGATCAGAAGGAAGATGAAGGAATCTGGGCAAAAAGGGCTATAATATCAGGCAAGTTGCTTGACAATTGAGGTCAGCCATAATAGATGTCCTTGTAAAATTTTAACGGTGTGTTTTTTATGATTTTTGCACTCGTATAATGTGAGTCTTTAGTAATGGAGTAACTCTTCTCAATAAGTTTGGGCGCTCACAACCGGATTATTGCCTTAAGCGAATGACAATGGCTGTATAGCCTTTAGGAGTTTAGGCGTAAGCCTTTTATAAAATCCTTACGGATAAACTCCA
>JAUWMY010000051.1 GCA_030612945.1 Desulfobacteraceae bacterium | reverse complement strand
AACGAGGATTACATTGTGATAGATCACTTCAATGTTATTAACGACCAATAGCGGATCCATCACGCCCCCAACCTGGAGTAGGTTATGTCCTCTTCACCCAAATAGGCCTTGATAACATGTTCGTTATTCCTAATCTCTTCTGGTTTCCCTTCGGCGATTTTTGCGCCAAAGTCCAGTACGCAAACCCGATCAGAAATGTCCATGACCACACCCATATCGTGTTCAATCAGGATAATTGTTATTTCCCACGCTTCATTGATGTCCAGGATAAAACGGGCTATGTCTTCCGTTTCCTCAAGGTTCATACCTGTAGCAGGCTCATCCAAAAGGAGTATTTTGGGCTTCATGGCCAGAGCTCGAGCCAATTCAACTCTCTTCTGAAGCCCATAGGGCAAGGAATGAACAATGCTTTTTCTTATTTGTTCGATTTCCAGGAGATCAATAATTTTTTCCTCTATGTGTTTACGAAGCTCTATCTCCTCCTTTCGGGACTTGCCAAAGTAGATTCCTCCCGAAAAGAAGCCTGACTTCAGATGCACATGCGCACCGAGTTTGATGTTATCGAGGACACTCATATGGCCAAACAGCTCAATATTCTGAAATGTGCGAGCAATACCGAGGCCGGCAATTGCGTGGGTTTTGAAATGAGAGATGTCCTGGCCTTCCAATATAACACTCCCTTTTTCGGGATGATAAAACCGATTAATACAGTTTAGCAGACAGGTTTTACCTGCACCGTTAGGGCCTATGATAGAAAAGACTTCACCTTTCCTGACCCCGGTGCTTATGCCATTCAGGGCTTTATGACCTCCGAAGCTGAGGTGAATATCTTCAACTCGAAGCTGGTATTCTTCCCTATCTTCCATTTTCCAAAACCTGTTTTACCCTGACGGTGGTTTTCATGCGAAAGCCCTTTCCATCCTGGTAGCGGATATCTGCCTCTATTTCGAGTTCTTCCTGATCCCCATACAGGGCCTCGATCAAGTCTTTGTATCTCTCTTCGACAAATTTTCTCCTCACCTTTCTTGTACGGGTCAGCTCATCGTCATCAGCATCAAGCTCTTTGTAAAAAAGCACAAACCTTTTGACCTTGGCCACCTTGGGCAGAGACTCGTTAGTCTTTCCAACTTCTTCTGCAATAAGGTCATAGACCTCCTCTTTCTGGGAAAGATCCGTAAATGTAGTGTAAGGGATTTGATTGTTTTCTGCCCATTTTCCCACGTTGCCCATATCAATAGAAATCATAGATGCGATGAAAGGCATTTCCTGGCCCACAATCACTGCATCCATAATGAACGGGCTGAATTTCAGTTTGTTTTCTATAAGCTGAGGAGAAAACTTACTGCCGTCGGTCAATTTCATGACGTCAGACATGCGATCTATTATAATGATGTGACCATCGTCCTCGATGAGAGCCGCATCTCCTGAATGAAACCAGCCGTCCCGCAGGGCTTTCTCCGTGGCTTCAGGATCTTTGTAATAGCCTTTGAAGATGGTATCACCCCTTGACAGTAACTCGCCTGAATCGGAAATTTTAAAATCAAGCCCCGGAAGGGGCTGGCCGACCGTATCCAGACGTATATCATCGGTCCGGTGAACAATTGAGGCAGCCGTCTGTTCCGTCATCCCATAGGCCTGCTTGATATTGACACCAAGGGCCTGAAACATATTGAATATTTCCGGCCCAAGAGGAGCGCCTCCTGTATAAACATGGCGGAGCCGGGAAAGGCCCAGATAGTTTTTTAATGACCTGAAAAGACAGATATAGGCTAACCGGTTTAACAGCTTCCACCCAACCGGCGGCTGTCTTTTCTCAAGGTTAAAACCCGCCATCCTGTAGCCTACTGGCAAAAAAATCTTATAGAATAGCCTTTTTATCCACCCGGCATCCTGGATTTTTACCTGGATATCTGAACACATCTTCTCCCAAATTCGGGGGGGTGCCAGCATGATATGAGGGCCGATTTCTCTGATATTCTCCTGAACTGTTTCCACCTTTTCGGGAAAATTGACCGTAAATGCCTTATATAATGACCAGTAAACACCAAATTCCTGTTCGCCAATCCAGGGAAGGGGGAGAAAAGAAACATATTCGAAGTCTTCCGCTGCTACATCCACAGCGTCCTGGGCCCTGGCCACACAAAACATATTTTTGTGGGTAATCATGCTTCCCTTTGGAATACCTGTGGTACCCGAGGTATAATTGAGCATACCCACGTCTTCAGGAGAGATTTTTTCGATCATCTCCTCAAAGAGGTGGGGCTCTTTTTCAGCCAGCTCACGGCCCATCTTTTGAATGTCTTTGAAAAACACAAGGATGGGATCTCCATAATGCCTCATGCCTTTCGGGTCATCTACAATGACCTTTGATACGCCGGGACATTTCTTCTTAATGTCCAACATCTTATCGGCCTGCTCCTGATCGCCGGCAACCACAAAAACGGAATCAGAATGGTTGATAATATACTCCACCTGATCCAGATGGCTATCCGGATAGACCCCCACAATGGCCCCGCCAAGTGTTTGGGCAGCCAGTTCAGAGTAAAGACCTTCCGGCCGGTTGTCTCCTATATAAGAAAGTTTGTCATCACGCTTGAAACCGAGCTGGTGGAGCCCAAGGGCAAAATCCCTCACGTTTTCATAATAGCCTTTCCATGTGACTGACTGCCAGATGCCGAATTCCTTCTCCCGGATAGCTACTTTTTTGTCGCCAAGCCTGAGGGTATTTCTTCTTAGCAGTGCTGGAAGTGTAAAAATTTCCATGATAAAACTTCACTCAATACTTCTTCCTGCCCCCAAACTATCAAGGGACAGGAAAAAGGCCACATGAATAAAAGGTTAATCCAGGGAAATCCAATCCGAAACAGGATCAAATTTCAAGGTCTTTGAATTGCCGCGAACAATTCTCCCCACGGGAATGCTGTTGTTCTTGATTGTCACAGGAGGCATAAGCCCTCCCACATCAAAATTCTTGATGGATTGAAGTGCATTGACCAGACTGTCTCCGCTCATGGAACCTGCCTTATCAGCTCGCTTGAGAGCTTCAATAAAAAGTGTTGTGCCCATAAAAACCTGCATATATGCCTGGGAACGGTAAGCGGCAAATTTGGGGTGATGCTTTTCGGTCCATGCCCTGATCTTCTTGATCATGGGGAACTCACCCTGGTAGTAGTAGGAATAAGCTGTCACACCCATGTATTGGTCAGCAAACGGGCCTAACGGGTCCAACAAGTGCTTCTCCGTTGACCAGAACGTGCCCATGAATTTACACTTAAGGCCATAGTCCTTGGCCTGTTTGATTACATTCTGAATAGGGGTAGCCACAAATCCTTGAAAGATGCAGTAATCCACCTTTTTCCGTTTCATATCCAGTATCTGGGTGGTAATATCCACACCACCAACCTTAGAAATCTCTTCCGCGACTAAGTTCAGGCCCATCTCTTTGCACATCTTCCTTCCAGCAGGAATCGGTTCCCGGCCAAACTCGGTATCACTGTAGAAAAAGGCTATATTTGCGCCCGGTTTTTCACTGGCAATATATTTTAGGAGTACGGCAAATTGTTCAACATAGCTGGGTCCGGCGAGGAACATATATGGGTTTTCCTTTGGATTGGCAGCAACTTCGGCAAAGGTGTATGCAGAGTAAAGGACCTTATAACGGCTCTTTATCTCCGGACCCAGTGCCTTGGTCATGCCCGTACTTTGGCCCCACATGCAATGGGGTTTATGCTGGGCATACAGGCGTTTAAAGGCAGCGATTCCTACATCATTTTTATATTCACCGTCCGCCCAGTAATAGTTGATCTTTTTGCCATTAACGCCTCCCTCTTCATTGGCCATATTGATTGCGTCTTCCATGGCATCAGCACCATGGATCCCGGCAAATGCAAATCTTCCGGTAAAAGGGTGTACAGCACAAATTGTCGGATTTTGTTCTGCCATGGCTTTACTGAATGTGAACAGCCCAAGGCATAAAACGAAACTGAAAACGAGAACAACTGTCTTTTTCATCATGATTTCCCCCTTTGGTTAATTAGATGGTTGATTATCCTTTACTGAAAGAGACCCCTATTCACCTCCTTTCAAAATAGACTGTATTAATACGAAAAAGGCCAGAGCCTGAAAAAGTTCTTGAACCTGTTCCAGATCTCAGCAAGTCCCCGTGGCTCAAAAATAAGGAAAAGCACGATCAAAAGTCCGAAAATCACTTCTTTCATGGGAACGAAAATTTCTTCATGCCCGAGGGCATACATCTTTACAATTTCGGAAAGATAATTCAGAAGTTCCGGGGTCAGGGTAATAAAAACGGCTCCAAAAATAGAACCCAGGACGCTCCCCAGCCCCCCCACAATAATCATAGCTAAGTACTGGATACTCAGAATGAACGGGAAATGGTCAGGGGTCACGACTTTTAAGAAAGTAACCCACAATGCCCCGGCCACGCCTGCATAAAAGGAACTTATGGCAAAGGCGCTCAGTTTGTATCGAAACAGATTGATACCTATTATTTCGGCTGAAAGATCCCTGTCACGGATAGCCACAAATGCCCTGCCCATGCGGGAACGCACCAGGTTCCTCGCATAACCCACGCCAAGTACAACAAAAAAAAGGGTTATCCAGTAAAATTCTTTTTCAGTAATAAATTCAAGGCTACCAATTCTGGGATGCGGGATATTAATTCCAGTGATGCCCTTAGTCATAGATTCCCAGTGGATAAAGATAAATTCAAAGATAAATTGGGCGGCCAGCGTTGCTATGCAAAGATAAAGCCCCTTAACGCGAAGAGATGGTATGCCGATAATCATGCCGGCCAATGCAGCAACAAGCCCTGCAAAGGGGATGGACAACCAGAAAGAGAATCCCAAACGGGTAACAAGGATTGCCGAGGTGTAGGCTCCTACGCCTACAAAGGCGGCATGTCCAAGAGAGATCTGGCCTGTAAACCCTGTCAAGAGATTCAGACCTACAGCCCCTATCACTGCAAAGCCAATCATGTTGGCTATATAAAGCATATAGGCATCTGCAGCAAAGGGAAAAACTAAAAGAAAAAGCAGGAACATGCCGAGACAGAATTTCACAAAAAGAGACTGAAATATTTCCTCGTCCTTGATATAAGTTTCTTTAAAATCTCCGCATCGCATGATCTAATCCTATTTCATTCAACAATCAGCAATCCAAAATCCAAAATCGCTTACACCCTTTCAATTATCTCTTTACCAAAGAGCCCGTAGGGTCGAATCATGATAATCAACACCAATATCAAAAAAGGCGCGACATCCTTTGCACCACCCCCAATGAGCGGATCAATGTAAAGACCGGTCAGGTTTTCCAAAATTGCGATAATAAAACCACCCAGTATTGCCCCACCGATGCTGTCCAGGCCACCTAGGATGATAACGGCCAGCACCTTCAGGCCAATGTCTCCCATATAAACGCTTATGCCGCTTATGTTCCCGATAACAATGCCCCCGATGACAGAGGCCATGGCGCCAAAACACCATGCCAGGGCGAAAACCCATCTTACACTGATGCCCATGGAAAGAGCCGCCTGCTGGTCATTGGCCGTGGCCCGCATGGCAACACCTGTGCGGGAAAACTTGAAAATCAGGAGAAAAATGGTTGTACCGATAATAGCGAAGACAAAGCCCCACCAAAGGCCTGATGGTACCACAGCAAAATTGAGATTCAAGGGTTCCGGCGGAAAGATCTGGGGAAAATTGCGGAAACTGGGCGTCCATATCATATATATCAGGCCTCTAAGGATAACGCCCAATCCAATGGTCACCATTATCACCGAGATAACAGGCTCCCCAATAAGCGGCCTCAGGATAAGGCGTTCGACAATAATACCAAGGACAACGGCGGAAGCAAGGGTCAGCATTAAGGCCAGATAAAATGGCGCCTTAATCTGAGTCAAGGCGGTGAAGCAAACAAAAGCTCCGAGAGTCATGAATTCTCCCATAGCCAGGTTAAGGACGCTTGTGGCCTTATATATGAGGACAAAACCGAGGGCTATAAGTCCATAAAGCCCGCCTGTGGCAAGGCCGGTGACAATAATTTGAAGCAGGATATCCATATATGCTCCTCATGTTCCAGTTACTACAACCTTCTGGATCTGGTTGGTTCATTTATATATCCGGGTTATCGTTAAGGCCCTGAAACGGGAACCGCGGCTTGCTGAATTGGCCATTCTTCCCTCTCTTTGAGAACATCCCGATAGATTTCAAGCGCTTCATTAACCGCGGGCATACCTGCGTAGGTGGCGACCTGGAAGAAAACCTCTGCCAGTTTACCGGGATCGCATCCCACATTCAAGGCCGCATTAACGTGGAGCCTTAACTCACCACCGGCGCGGATCGCTGCCAGCATGGCACATGCAACCATTTGCCTTTCCGGCAATGTGAGGACAGTTCTGGAATAAAGGTTGCCGGTTATGAATTTAGAGAAATCATTGGCTAAATCCTTGTCGAATTCTTTCCACATCAGGTAAGGAGGTTCCATTTTGATGCCTTTGCCAAAGAGTTTGTTTGCAGTTTCTTGGGTCCTTTTTCTTATTGCTTCATCTTTCACAAATTACGCCCTCCTCTTTTTTTTTCTCCCAATGAAATCTGTATGATAGGCAACTACCTGGTAACTTCTCAATAAGTTCGAGTGGAGTTTATCCGTAAGGATTTTATAAAAGGCTTACGCCTAAATTCCGAAAAGCTGTACAGCCATTGTCATACGCTCAAGGCATTAATCCAGGTGTGAACGCTCTTATTGAGTTACAATACCTGGACTATTTACTCCTTGCACAGGATTTCCCCTATTTTTCCAGAGAGCCCCCTCAAATCGAAAGGCTTCTGAATAAACCCATTGCAACCCCGTTCCAATATTTCATTGGCCTTTCCGTTGATGCTGTATCCGCTCGAAAGGAGAACCTTTACGTCCGGGTTTATTTCCTTTAGCCTGTCATAGGTTTCTCCACCACCCATATCTGGCATGATCATGTCAAGAATCACCATGTCAATCCTGTCCTGGTTGTTTGTATATATTTCGATGGCCTTTTTCCCACCTCTTGCAAGCAAGACCTCGTAACCCAATGTCTTCAGCATTTGCTCACCAACCTCAATAATTATATCCTCATCATCCACAAGAAGAAGTGTCACTGTTCCTCTTACCACTTTTTCGGGTAATTTCTTTTCTTCATATACATCCTTTTCCGAAACTGGCAGATAAATCGTGAAAGTGGTCCCCTCATTTTTTTCACTGTAGACGTTTATGTAACCCCCATGGTTCTTTATAACCCCATAGACAGACGCCAGGCCCAGACCCGTCCCTCGCCCCATTTCCTTAGTAGTGAAAAATGGCTCAAATATACGCTGCTGGGTTGCCTTGTCCATCCCCATTCCCGTGTCTGTTATGGATATTTTTACATACCTGCCCGGTTTTACGGTAAAGGGCTTCGCATCGCACTCGTCCAGCACAACGTTTACGGTTTCAACATAGAGCTGCCCAGGTCCCGCCATGGCTTGCCAGGCATTGACAAAGAGATTCAAAAGCACATGCTCAATTTGCCCCTGATCTACTTCTATGGTCCAGATGTCCTCCTGATATTTCGAATGGATGGTTATCTCTTTTCTTGTGCGACCAAACATCTCTGAACTCTTCGTAATCAGATCATTGATATCAGTGGGTTTGGCCTCATATTTCCCACCCCTGGCAAATCCCACAAGTTGTTTTGTTAAATCTGCTCCGAGTCGGACATGTTGTTCGACGGTTTTAAGTCTTTCATAATGCGGGTTATTGCTGCCCATATCAAGGAGCATCAGGGAGGTGTTGCCCAGGATACCCATGAGGAGATTATTGAAGTCATGTGCAATTCCTCCTGCCAGGGTGCCGATTGCCTCCATTTTCTGGGCTTGCTGGAGTTGTTGCTCCAGTTTGTGAACTTCGCGCCGGCCCAGGATGTGATCGGTGATGTCTCGTCCAGTACCACTTACACACAGTTCCTGACCTTTTTGTCTCACCAGGATGCTCCGGTACTCTATGTAGTGTTTTGTACCGTCTTTTGCTAAATACTCTGTTATCCCGTTAAGGGAGCCTTGTTTCTTGATCTGTGGCAAATACTCATCGTAAAAGGCCTGATGGAACTCTGGCAGCATAAAGTCGGTTACAGGCCGACCGATTAAATCCTTAGGTGCGTATCCCAAGGTTTGGGCTGCGCCGCGGTTTACAGTGAGAAAGCGGCCCTCAAGGTCATGGGTATAAATGAAGTCGCTGACGATATCAAAGAGATTGCGATACCTTTCTTCACTCTCTCTTAGCGCCTCTTCAGCCCGTTTGAACTCAGATGCCTCTTTTTCTAACTCCTGGATCTTTTGTTCCAGTTCTTCGTAGGTTGGTTGCCTGGGCATCAGACCATCCTCCAGTTGAGATTTATCATTGATCTGCCTGCCGTTCTTTTATTCATTTACCGATCCCTAATTTTTCAAGTCTGTTTTCTCAATGACAACAGCCACAGAAAAATCAGCTCCATTTCTTTGTGCTGAGCCTCCTTTGATGATGCCCACCACTTTTTTATTTCTCAGGTTGATTACAGGAGAACCGCTATATCCATCGACAGAGGGCAAATCCAGTACAATGACCCTGCTATCCTGGTACTTATACCTTGTTGATGCAATTGTTCCCCTTCTAAAAAGTGGCCAGTGATAGATTTTTTCGAAAACAAGGGGAAAGCCGGTGATCAGAACGGGATCTCCTATTTCAAATTCATCTCCGATCTCGAGAAATGGATATGATTTGACCCTGCTGTCAGGTATAATTTGCAGAAGGGCTATGTCTCTTCCTTTTGCGCCTTGCTTGAACCTTTTAGTTATTGAAAGGCGGAACCACAGTGGTTCCGGGTATGTGGGCCAACTGCAAAACAGATTTTTATGAACCCTGTTTTTTTGTTCATCAAAAATCACATGGTCTGCTGTCACTACCAGACCGTTTTTTGTGGCGATGAAACCAGTCCCCAATATGTTTTTTGTTTCAGGTTTGTCTGAGCAAATAGCGACCACACGCGTTTCAATGTCATGTATGTGGTCAATTTGTTGTGCAAAGGCTTGAAAACCCGAATTCAATAGAAAAAGACAAGCAATTACAAATAGATATTTCATCTTTCAGAACCATTTAAATTTTTACTGATGGACTTTTTGGCGATTAGAATTATGGTTTTCTAAGATTTCTATGCCGACTAAATAGTGACCTTTGAATCTTCCTTCATCGTCTTTACTGATATGCCTGATCTCCGTTTTTAGAAATTCAGCAGGTTTTGATGAATCTCTCTTGTAATATTTCATATTGAATATTTGTCCAACCTTCAGGTGATTCAACGCATCAGAATCTTCTTTTACTAACAGACACATGCCTTTTAACGACATATCCCATATCAGGAATTGAAATACAGAAGGCTTTTTATCCATCGACAAATTAACACTGTAGTATTCATCTATGATAGATCTGGGCTCAGATCTTTTTTCAAGAAATTCATTTTTCATAAACTATCCTTTCATTAAGACTATACTTAAGCCGCTCGTTCAAAAGGAACAGGATATCCAGCTCTATGCCCTCCTTTTCTCTCAGGGTATTGAGTTTATGGGGAGCAATGTGGTCGGTTATCTTTTTGCAGAGGTAGTTGACGCATATCACATGGCGTACCTTGAGCAAGCAGCCGCCTTCTCCCAAGAAAAAACAGCTTTCCTTATCATGCCTCTTTCTGGGAAGCCTTACATCAAGCAAGAGGTTGATCAGAAGAAGCCATCCGTCATACTTATTCTCCAGCCCGGCACCGCAGCAGGACCCGCCCTCATTCTTCTCACAGTCCCTGCATATCTCCAGGATGCCTGCTTTCCCCATCTCCTTGTGAGAGGCTTGTATCGCATCTTCTATCCTTGTCAAATAATCAACAATGGGTTGGTCCTGAATGAGAGGGCCGCTGAAACTTTCATAACAATGTTCGGCCCAGGCAATTTTTTCTTCAATGGGGCTTGAAAGGGTTATCTCATCTGTGTCCATTGTACAGCAGCTTTTATTCTTGCCTGATGGTTATGTGGCTATCAAAATCTGGCCGTGCTCGATGGGGATCAAGCTCAAGAGCTTTTCTTTTTCTTCGGAGTAGGCTTTTTCCCTCTCCCTGCCTTTTTCTCCTCTTTTTCCTCCTTGTCGCCAAAGGTTTTAAGTCCTTCGGCCAGATCTTTTAGTTTTTTATTCACCAGGTAATTGATTGTCCCTTTTGGATAGGTGCCATCGGCCTTCATTTCCCCGGCCTTTTTCCCAGTCAGGATCTCGATACCCTCATTAATGGTCTTCACGGGATATACGTGGAACTGGCCCTGTTTGACCGCCTCAACCACATCCTTGCGAAGCATCAGATCCTTCACATTGCTCTCGGGGATTATGACCCCCTGGTTTTTGTTCGCGCCCTTTTTCAGACAACAGTCATAAAACCCCTCGATCTTCTGATTGACCGAACCGGTGACCGCAATACCCTGTTTAATAGGTGTCTCCGAGAGACTCGACAGCAACGCATATACTTCTGTGGACGAGGCGCTGTCACCGTCCACGTTTCCATATGACTGCTCAAAAGCAATACTGGCGCTCACAGTCAGGGGTTTGTCCTGGGCAAATTTTTTGCGGAGGTATCCGGTGAGGATAAGTACACCTTTGTTGTGGGTACTGCCTGACATATCGGCTTCTCTTTCAATATTTATTATTCCTGCACGGCCCATAGAAGTGGAGGCGGTGATTCGAGAGG
>JAUWMY010000202.1 GCA_030612945.1 Desulfobacteraceae bacterium | reverse complement strand
GCAGGGAAAATGCGTGGCAATAGACGAGGAAAACAAGACCTATACTATTGAGATATACGACACGACCAAGGACAAAGAACATCCCTACGGCAGGTCAACCGGTAAAACCATTGTAATCAACTATTCTGAGGCCCTGGTTGGTAAGGAGCCTGAAGTCGGGGATCTCCTCAGGGCCGCATACAGGGTCGAGCAGACAGAGAACATAGCTATAAAGGTGATGAACTTAACCAAACAAGATATTATGAAGAAGTAAAAAAAGGACAAAGGAGATGGTGTGAACACCAAACAGAAGATAGTAATAGTCGTGATGGACATTTTTATTTTCGTGGCACTTTTTTACAGTATTATGCAGGGCAAGAACAACCCCGAATATATGACGCCCATTTTCTTTCAGAATTTTGTACCCTTAGTCCTCATCACCCTTATCCTGGGGAAGATCCTGGTCAAGAGGTTTAGGACAGAAGGCGAATAGAGATTCCGAGACAATCGCACCATACTATACATTACCCATGGAACTCCAAAGACTTTCACTATGGATCAAGGTGATCGGTTGGTTGGGGGCACTTTTGGGAGTGTTGGCCCTGCTGCTGGTGGCTGATGCCTTTATGGATGGGATAGACCGGTCCGCCAATATCCTTTCCGGATATCCGGGCATGAGTCAGCCCATATCCGGAAAATCATCGAAGCGGATAAAATCGATTCAGCAGCTTTCCTATACAACTTCTTCAAAAGGGATTGCATTGCGTTTTGCCAGTGCGGAAAGTAGTGTCTGGCACAACGCCTGGAACGGCACCCTGGAGATCGGCCCCTTGGTAGAGCCCGGTAATCATACCCTATCTGTGAGCTGCCTGGCGGAGATTCCTGAAAAAAGGATCACCCAGTACAAAATCAATGTTTACAAGGACATCTCCATCTATAAAAGCCACCACAAATCATATATTCGGCGGTATTGGGGGGTCCCTCCCTGGTGGATTTGTTTAAGTATCCTTCCTTTTTTTGGCCTCTGCTTTGTGCTCGCCTATTACCTCTCCAGTAGAAAAGCATTCCTTATGGCAGCTTTAGGCCGGGCGGAGATATTCAAGCTCAAGCAATCAGACGAAAATTCGCTAATCTCCTTTGGCTTGGGAAGGAAACATGGCGTCCAACAGGGTGATTTGCTCTCTATTTATTCGCCGGATGGAGCTAAGGCGGGGACGGCTAAAGTACGAGATGTATTTCCAAAATATTCAGTAGCTATAAGCCCTGGATGGCAGAAGGTCAAACCAGGTTATGAAATCAGGCTCTTCTCAAGAGAATAGCAATATGACATGAAAACATCTGTATATGTAAATCTTCAGAGAAAGATCATCGTGATCACCCTACTGGTATCCTTTGCTCCATTGATCCTTTTAGGGGTAACAATCTACCATCAGCTTGCCATTAAATATAAGCAAAAGATTGTAGAACAGATAAGATACCGGGCTGTGGCCCAGGCTGAAGCCGTTGATCTGTTTTTAAAGGGAAGGACGGCCATTCTTTCAGCCATGGCCGATACTCATAAATTTGATTATATGATCGAAGGCAATAACCTCGCCCATATCTTTGAAGTTATGAATTCAAGAGCCGGAGCCTTCGTCGATCTGGGCGTCATTGACAGCACAGGGCAGCATAAGGCCTATGTAGGGCCTTATAATCTTAAAGGACTAAACTATTATAATCAGCCATGGTTTGGTGAAGTTATGAGTAAAGGTGTATACATTAGTGAAGTCTATATGGGCTATCGGAAGATACCCCATTTCATTATTGCCGTCCGCCGTCAGGAGAGCCAACAAGCTTGGATACTACGTGC
The DNA here is from genome assembly GCA_030612945.1 of Desulfobacteraceae bacterium. Lineage (GTDB taxonomy): Bacteria > Desulfobacterota > DSM-4660 > Desulfatiglandales > Desulfatiglandaceae > 4484-190-2. The sequence goes on along the minus strand of JAUWMY010000202.1, from coordinate 3,708 downwards.
GACTATCGATCCAGAAATATTTGGGGGCATTGTCAGGGCGGCCCAGGTAGGAAAGACAGGGGATGCTTTTATTGTTAACAAAGAGCGTATCTTTCAGACGAACCCACGGTTTTCCGGATCTATTCATTCCCAGTCAAAACTGGATACAACGCTGTTTGGTGGAAGCACTACGGTTATTGAACTCCGAGACGGTGATGGCAAGAAACGGCTATATGCCGGAACCTGGCTGAAAAACAAAAAATGGCTTTTGGTCATTAACCAGGAAGCGGCCGAAGAGATGGCGGGGCTGTTTACAACATATATGGAAGTCGTGATCATTGTTGCAGGGATTTTGGCAATCGTATTGACAACGATTTTTACCACGCGCCTGACTGTCAGAAGGTTACGAGAGGCTGATACTAAGATGAGAGAACTTAATGCGGCACTTGTCCAGTCAGACAAGATGGCCGCGTTAGGAAAAATGGCCGCAGGCGTAGCTCACGAAATAAATAACCCTCTCGCAGTTATCCTTCAGAAAACAGGCTGGATGGAAGATCTTTTGGCTGAAGAAAAGTTTCAAGAAAGCGAGAATATTGAAGAATTCAAGGCTTCCATAAAAAAGATAGAAGCCCATGTGGAACGGGCCCGGAAAGTTGTTCATAACATGTTAGGCTATGTTCGAAAAATGGAGCCCCTTTTAGAGGATGTGGATATTAATGAGACCCTAAGTCAGACCATCACCCTTTTAGAGAATTATGCCAAGACTAATAACATCGAAATAGCCCCAGACTTTGCTGACAGCCTTCCGATCATAGCCAGTAAGCAAGATCAGTTACAGCAGGTATTTCTAAATCTGATCTCCAATGCCATTGATGCAATAAGCACAGACGGGTTAATCAAAGTGATAAGCGAGCGGAATGACAAATACATCATCGTCAAAATCATTGATAACGGACCTGGTATTCCCGAGGATCAACAAGGGAAGGTTTTTGATCCCTTTTTCACTACAAAAGAGATAGGCAGAGGGACAGGCCTTGGGTTATGGATCAGTTATGATATCACAGAAAAGTTGGGAGGTACTATTCATTTGAGTAGTCGGGAAGGAGAGGGTACAATTTTCACCATTCAGATACCAATAGTGCACCCTGAGAAGAAATAAAGTTATCTATTACGTTGTAGAGTTTGTTATGACAATTGTATATTATGTTTGTAACAATCAAAAGAATTAACAGATTAAATTTTATCCACCGAAAATCTATACAGGTGAATAGGAATTAAGGAGGAGCCATGGATACCTTTAGCGTTTTGGTTGTGGATGACGAGAAAGATTTTTTAGAAACCCTGGTGAGTCGTTTAAAAAAAAGAAAGATAGATACGCATGGAGCCAAAAGTGGTGAAGATGCGTTGAAACTTATAAAGAATAGGCCCTTTGATGTTGTCATTTTGGATATCAAAATGCCGGGTGGCATGGATGGTATCGAAGCACTCAGGGCGATCAAAAAGATCCAACCCCTTACTGAAGTCATTTTGCTAACCGGACATGCATCGGTGGAGACCAGCATAGAAGGGATGAAATTAGGGGCATTTGATTACGTTCTGAAACCTGTAAAGCTGGAGGAGCTTCTCCCAAAAATGTTGCAGGCCTTTGAAAAGAAGAACAACCATGATCAAAAAGTCAGGAGCGCTAAGATCAGGGAGACACTAAAATACTGGTAGTCGTTACTTTTTTAGATCGTTTTTCCTAAATGAGATAGATTATTTTGTTTACTGCAAGATCTGTTAGTCTTCCTGGGGGATTCAAGCCTTGTGGTTTCTCATAAAGTCGATAAGTCCTTAGGCCTGCGTTGTGACCAAGAAATACTGCTCTCCAGCAAGCGGCTAAAAAATCTCTACCCACAACGAATACGCCGAATCAATTTCCGTGATCAAACGCAAGCAAGAACTTTGGTATTCCTAACCAACAACTTTGTGCTACCGGCCGAAACTATTGCTGCACTTTATAAGGCACGCTGGGAGATAGAACTGTTTTTCAAATGGGTAAAACAAAATCTCAGGGTGAAAACCTTCTATGGTACTTCTCCGAACGCAGTGAAGACCCAAATATGGATTGCCATGGTCGTTTACCTGGTGCTGGCTATCTTGAAAGAGAGGTATAAATTGGAACCGAGTCTATCCAAACTTTTACATTTTTTGGAGATTAATCTCTTCGAACAAAAAGCTCTTATTTCCATCTTTCAGGTCAATAGCCGCCACATTCGGCCTGCTGAGGATAACCAATTAAATTTATTTGAATTCTAAAGAATCAAGTTCGACAATTGGTAACAATATAAGTACGACAATCACTGCTCAAATTTTTTGCCAAAATTACACTTTAGACGGCTCTGTTTTATATAACTCATTGACTTTATTAGATTGTTAACCGGACAGCAATGATGTACTATCTCTTCACGTCTGAGCCATCCCTCCAGCGGCGTATCTTCTCCCGGCGCAATTTTTGGTGGAACATCTTGAGGCGCTGAAAGCGTTCAAGGCCAATTGTCTTTCTTACCCCAAGTATAAAGTTAAAACGCTCGGTGCTGAGGTTGCCCCTTGCTTTCTCCAGCCTTTTGAACTGTTCCATAACGGCAGCCTCATCCAGCACCTCGCCTTCGAGGAGGTTCTCAAGTTCAAATTGTTCTCTCTCCACACTGCTCTTAAGATCGATGAGCTTGCGACGGCTTTCAACAAATATTTCATCCAGCTTACCCTTTTCTTTCTCAGGTATTGGTAGTCAACTTGGGTCGTAATGAGGATACTTGGTTGTATAGGCAAGTTTGTGGATATGATATTGCATTTAGAAGCAGCTTATGTAAGTTTGTTTGATTATTTCCATTTGTCAATTGAAGGCCCCGGTAGTTCCACTTCAGCGGGACTGGGAATGTGCTCACATTGTATTTTCAATCGACACGATTTTTCAAATAAGATTGCTTTTGTTCTGTCAAGGTGGAAGGGAAGTGTGTGGTTCCCAAATGTCAACAGAATACATAAAGATAAGAAGGGCAAGACAACATAATCTCAAAAATATCTCACTGGATATTCCGAGAAATAAGCTCGTTGTGATCACCGGATTGTCTGGGTCCGGCAAATCTTCCCTTGCTTTTGATACCATCTATGCCGAGGGCCAGCGCAGATACGTTGAATCGCTTTCTGCTTATGCACGGCAGTTCCTTGAGCAAATGGACAAGCCTGATGTGGATTCCATTGAAGGGTTGTCCCCTGCCATATCTATTCAGCAGAGAAGCTCGAGCCGAAATCCCCGCTCCACAGTTGGCACCGCCACGGAAATTTACGATTACTTAAGGGTCCTATTCGCCAGGGTGGGGCAGCCTTATTGCCCAAAATGTGACTTGAAAATCAGCTCACAGACCACCCAGCAGATTGTGGATCAGATTATGGAGCTTGAAGAAGGGACCAAGGTACAGCTCCTGGCCCCTTTGGTAGAGGGGCGAAAAGGGGAACACATCCAACTGCTAAAGAGGCTTCGAAAGGATGGCTTTACGCGCGTAAAGATAGACGGAGAGTTCCGTCTCTTAGATGAGGAAATCTCTCTTGAGAAGAACAAAAAACACGATCTCAGCGTGGTGGTGGACAGGTTGGTCATTAAGAAGGAAATCCAGCGCCGACTTACTGATTCCATGGAGCTCACACTCTCCCTTTCTGAGGGTAGGACAATCCTTGATGTTATTGGGT
>JAUWMY010000234.1 GCA_030612945.1 Desulfobacteraceae bacterium | reverse complement strand
TCAGCTACTAAATTGGCCAAAACGTTATTGCAATGAATCTGACGGGGATGGCCATGCCAACAGATTCGTAACATCTCAATAGGTCAGGGAATTCCGATTATTTCCCCCTTTCGCAACGGAAGTGAGATTGTTGCTTACTTTATTGGATTATCTGCGAAGTACTTATTGACAAATTGCCTTGGTGATAAAGCTATACAGCCTTTTCTTACCCGCTTAGGATAGTGTTTTAAATTCCCTGTCACCAACGGGACACTTTCACTTAAGGCAATTTCAAGAAAAGGTACATCGCCTTCATCCGGCACATTATGGACAACTACGCGGGTTGATGTGTAATAGGAGTTTTTAGAAAGATACTCGATAACATCTTCCCGTTCCGATTCCTCGAAATATCTCAAGAAATATTCCCTGCGAAGAACATCAACGTATTCGGAAAAAATTCTATCATCAATAACAGGTTGCAAAACCCCGTTTCTTAAAAAATCAACAATCCTGCCGGGAGGTCCTGAAGGGTTTAAGATGCCAGATATCAAGACATTTGTGTCTATTACGATTTTCATAGCAATCCGCGGTTTTTTCTACTCTTTAAAATCTCGTCATTAATTTCTTTATCGATTGCCGGGGTCATTACCGCTCTTTGTCGTGCCCGCATAACGGCGGTTGAGAACATAGCGCGGCGCACTTCATCGAGTGATTCTTCCACGTTGCCCGGAGAAATCCCAATTATTAGTGCGAAAGGTTGTCCATCTTTAGTAAGAATTAATTCACGCTCCTTCTCCAGCTTTTTACGGAGCGAGCGTGTTTTCTTTAAGTCTTTTACAGCTACGTAGTCCATTATTATCTCCTGATTGTCTTATTAGTATCTTATAATTATAGGACAATATGAACCATCTGTAAATCTAAAAGTGAATCAAGAAATAGGGACAATTCTATACTCATCTCGATAGAAAATTGAGTATAGGATTAATTTATGCAGAGGTGATGGGGGCTTTTGTGAGGATCTCATACAAATAATAAAGCCCAAAATCCATGCCTTATGACACATATTTTGGGCTTTTCTTTAAACATAAACCAAAAAACCAATTAGCACGTCGGCTGGCGCCCTACTCTGTATTGACGGTGGCCTCCAGTGCCATGGCTATTTTCTTTTTAAGTTCTGTCAAATCAAAAGATTTTATGACATAGAAATCCGCGGCAATAGATTTCATATCCTCCTTAAATGTGTCGTAGGCGGTGCAGAGAACAACAGGCATAGTGTAAAATTTATTTCGAATGTCTTGCAAAAGATCAAGCCCGTTGTAGTCCACCATCTTGATATCCAGCACAACCAGGTCCGGCTTTTCCTCCTCGATCTTCTCCAAAAGCATATGCCCGCTTTCGGCTGTTATAACCTCATACCCTGCCTCACTCAGTTCCTCTGAATACAGATATCGGATATGTTCTTCATCGTCCACGATCAATATCTTTGCCATAGTCTATTCTCCTCGATTTCAGAACCTCAAAGATGTATTGGAATCAATAATCATAAAATCCCTTGCCCGTTTTCCTGCCAAGCCAACCGGCATCCACGTGTTTCCTTAAAAGTGGGCATGGTCGGTATTTGTCATCGCCCAATCCCCGGTGCAGGACCTCCATAATGGCCAGACACGTATCCAGACCGATCAGATCTGCCAGTGCCAGAGGACCCATGGGGTGATTCATTCCTAATTTCATTACCTGGTCAATATCCTCTGCTGTGCCCACACCTTCAAAAAGCGCATAAACCGCCTCATTGATCATTGGTAGAAGAACCCTGTTGCTTATAAAGCCCGGGAAATCATTGGCCGGTACAGGGATTTTCCCCAATTTCACGGCCAGATCTCGCGTCACCTGGAAGGTCTCATCGGAAGTAGCCAGTCCATTAATGATTTCTACGAGCTTCATCATAGGAACAGGGTTCATAAAATGCATGCCAATTATCTTTTCCGGCCTTTTTGTTGACCCTGCAATTTTGGTAATGGAGATGGAAGATGTATTCGATGAAAGAATAACCCCTTCCCTGCAGTATTCGTCCAAGTCATTGAAAATCTTCTGCTTAAGGACCTCATTCTCTGTTGCTGCCTCCACAACAAAATCGGCCTTGATCATGTCCTCCAGTGATGTTGAACCCTCTATCCTGCTCAACATTCCTTTTTTATCTTCCTCAGTGATTTTTTCCTTCTTGATCATGCGGTCAAGGCTCTTTTCAATGGTTGTAAAGCCCCCTTCCACAAATTCATCCTTAATATCATTCATAACCACTGATAACCCGGTGGTCGCAGCTACCTGTACAATGCCTGAGCCCATCTGTCCTGCACCGACTACGCCTAAAGTCTTTATCTCCATTCCCTATAATCCTCCTCAATTTTTCCCCTGGTTTTTTATTATAACTTGGTAATTTACAAGGAATCGGGTAAGATCACAACCATTTTCTTATATAACTAATGAAAAACCATTGTGTCTCTCCTGCTACATATGGAACAAATGAACAATTTGACAAGTTCTATCCTCTTATTTGTGATCAATTTATGTTGTAATTTAATGCAAATACAGCATATTTTTTAATTAACACATTAATGAAATGGAAAAGAAAAAAAATACAATTGACTGGCAGGTTGAGATCTACCTGCACCCGAATCCTGAAATAAGATCATTTCTCACAAACACAGAAATCTCTGCCTACCGTGTCGAAAAATTCAAGAAGCCACTCGAAAAAGATTGGGAACATACCTTAAAGCAACTGGGCGTTATCGGGGCTCAGGTAGCAAAAGAAATATTGGCCATCCAGGATGTTAATGAGATTCACATCAAACCAAAAGAGATTCGAATAAAAAAGGAAATTTCATCATCCTGGGAAACAATAGAAAAAAAAGTTGTTGAGATTCTTACCAGGGCTTTGAGGAAAAAGCAGATCAAAGTGGTTAAGCGTCAGGGTTAACCCAGGTCATGTGCTCCTCTCTTGATAGCATTTTTTCCGAATCTATCCTTGATGGTATCCATCGCCCTTTCCACATTTACCCAGGAATCCTCTCTGACATCCAATTTCTTAAATAGATTTAATTGCTCAGTCACCCCTTTTTCGGACGAAAGATTAGAAATCCCGATTCCAATCAATCTGAATTTCGTAGAGGCATCAAGGTCCTGCAAAAGCCTGAGCCCACGCTCATATATTAGATTTGTTGAATTGGCAGGTTCAGCAAGAGTGACACTCCTCGAAGTCTGTTTGAAATCCGAACTCTTGAGCTTAAGTGTCACTGTTGACCCTTTAAATCCGTTCTTCCTCAATTTCCTTCCAACTAATTCTGCCTGAATCAGAAGCTGTCTTTTGAGAATTTCCATATCATCTGTGTCTTCCGGCAGGGTGTCTTCGGAGCTGATTGACTTCGCCTCGGTGTAGGGCAGCACGGGAGATGTGTCAATCCCCTTAGAAAGATCCAATAGTCTTCTGCCAAACTTCCCTGCCTTTTCTATGAGGGTGTGCTCATGCAATCTCCTTACATCAACAAGCCTTGATACTCCCAGGCTTCGCAGAATCAGTACTGTTTTTTCACCAACTCCCGGAACTTTTGCAATGGGAAGGCGGTCAATAACTCCTTGAACCCCATCAGGTCGAATGATTGTCAGGCCATCCGGCTTTTTCATTTCCGAAGCTATCTTTGCCAGGAACTTGTTCGGGGCAATGCCCACAGAGCAGCTCAGAGAAGTTGCCACTTTGATCCCCTCTTTTATGCGACATCCGATCTCTGCGGGAGGCCCCAGTAATCGCTCTGTTCCTGAAATATCTAAATAGGCCTCATCAATAGAAATTTGTTCAACTAAAGGGGTAAATCCCTCCAAAGCACGCATGACCTGGAGTGATAATTCCTTGTAACGCATCATCCTAACAGGCAGAAATATACCATGAGGGCACTTCTGTTTTGCCTGAAAAATAGGCATTGCAGAATGAACGCCAAACTTCCTGGCCTCATAGCTCGCAGTGGACACAACGCCCCTGTTAGAAGTTCCACCCACGATTACCGGCTTCCCACGAAAAGGCGCATTATCCAGTTGCTCCACGGATGCATAAAAGGCGTCCATGTCAATATGGAGAATGATTCGGTTCATAACTCCCGATTCTCCTGTCCCACTCTCTTAAAAGCGAAAGGCTCACGCCCGCACCCCCACACACGATGACCATAACCCTCTTCAGGCAGGCTAACAACGAAGCCCTGTTGTAGATAGCCGAAAGCGCAGCCCCGCAGGCTGGCTCCACCAGGGTCCGATGATCGTCTGCGAATCGGATACATGCATCAACCGCAGCACGATCGGAAACAGTCCAGGGCATTATTATATGTCGATGCGTCCAGGCAAGTGCTTCAGGGGCCACAGTCCGGGCACCAAGAGTGGTTGCTACGGATGCAATCTTGTCAAGTGTAATGAGGCGACCCGCCTCAACCGAGGCAGCAAAGGAGGCAGCGCCTTCGGTCTCTGCCGCAATGACCGGAATGCCGGTCCAGCCAACCCGGTGGAGCCCTTCCAAAACACCACATAGAAGACCCCCTCCGCCCACCGATAGCACAATGGCGTCCGGCTTCAAGCCGTCATGCGCAATCTCCTCGATAATCGATGCGTGGCCGCTCCAAATGCGCGGGTCATCAAAAGGGTGGATATAGGCTGTTCCGTCCTGCCCGGCGAGCTCGGAGGCATAAGCATGAGAATCGTCCCACGACTCCCCATGTTCGATAACAGCGGCATTTTCCTGCTGAATGGTTTCCCGCATCCAGTTGGGGGTTGTCTTGGGGACTACAACGGTGACCCCCACGCCCAATTTGCGGCCAGCATAAGCGACCGCATACCCCGCATTTCCCCCTGATGAACAAACCAGCCGATTCGCTCCGGCCTCACAACTTACCTGGCAGGCGTGCCCAATACCCCGAATCTTGAATGATCCAGTAGGCTGCAGTGCTTCCATCTTCAGGAGAACCAAAGCATCAAGGGTGGCACTGAGAGGTCTTGATTCCCAAGTGGGCGTATGTACATGAAGGGGCGTCAAAGTGTTCATCTGTCTCCATATATTTCAGTTCAAGGAAATAGGACTTTA
>JAUWMY010000400.1 GCA_030612945.1 Desulfobacteraceae bacterium | reverse complement strand
GATGTTCATCTTTCAAAACACCCCCGTACAGCACAAATGCAAACCATGAATGTCTACAAAAGAACTTAGCGCTTATGGGAGGGTACATGGATATTCTAATCAGAGGCAAATACGTCATCACAGATGCAGGTGATGGAGAAGAGGGAATCCTTACTGACGGGGCGGCCCTGCTCTCCGGGGGTAAGGTCGTGGAGGTTGGTGAATATGAGTCGTTGAAGAAAAAATATCCACACGCAACCATAAAAGGAAACGGAGAGCAACTGCTCATGCCAGGGCTTATTGACGTGCACAGCCATGGTTGGGGTCTGACACTCACCCAAAGGGGAATATCCTTAGACTTCCTTGAGAACGGTCTTATTGACTGGGCCTTCATGCTTGGCCTTGACCCAGAGCTTGAATCCATGATGAGCGCGGTGCGGCATTTGCGCAACGGGTGCACCACAAGGCATCACAACAACTGGGGCGAAGAGCTTAATCTGCTTGCCAATGCGGAAAAAATAATTAAGGGCTCCCAGGAAGTGGGGATTCGCCTTGCTTACTCGCCCGGTGGACGCGATATAAACCGGCTGGCCCTGGATGATACAGAGTTCTTTGAGACATTACCGGCGGACCTGCAGGAATTTGCGCGACCCATGGTCTACTATGACAAAAAAGCCTTTGTGGACGCTTATCTTGATCTTTTCGAGGACCTTTACAGCCGTTATAACAACGACGAAATGCGCATTATCTTCGGCCCAAGCTGGGCTATGGGCTCCACAGATGAGTTTATGCAGCGGGTCAAGACGCGTGCGGACGAACTTGGGAAGGTGCAGATTCATATGCACACACTGCAGACACCCATCCAAAAGGCCTTTGGAATAAAAAAGTACGGCAAGTCGCTGCTGGCTCACTTAGACGACATTGGCCTGGTGGACGAGAATCTGACTTTGGGCCATGCGGTTTATTTAACCGAAGAAGATATTGAGCTTCTGGATTCCAGGGGAGCCTCTACTACACACCACCCCAGATGCAACATTGCGGTAAGAAAAGCCATCTCCCCGGTCTATTTCCTGCATAAGGCCGGTGTGAATGTTGCCCTGGGAATTGATGATAAGGGCATTAATGACGATGAAGACGCGATCATGGAACTGAGAATGATCCACCGGCTCCACCGCGTTTCAGGTTTTGAACTTACTGCTACGCCGGCACTGGACGCGTTTGATGTATTGAAGATGGGCACTACCAACGCGGCCCGGGTCTGCGGTTTTCAGGGGGAATTGGGCGCACTCAAGCCGGGGATGAAGGCCGATGTAATTCTGGTGGACCTTCAGGAGATCATGGAAGACCCCTGGATATCGCCCGATTTAAACATTGCTGAAATCTTTATACACCGGGCTAAAGGAGTTCACGTCAACACAGTGATCGTAGGCGGAAAGGTGGTTATGGAAGATCGACAGTTTCTTACCGTGGATATTTACCAGCTTTATAACGAGGTACGAAAACAGGCCGCCAAAGGCATCAGTCCTGAACAGAGGCAATTTGCGGAGGGACTTCAGAAGATCAAGCCATACTACCATAAGTGGTACGAGGGCTGGGAAAAGATGGATTATGAACCTTTTTATGTTATGAACAGTAGAATCTGATGAAATCAACAAAACCGTGAAAGACAAAACCATGTCCGTTATAGGCCAAAGTCTCTTCGTTTTTCAATCTGCGCTATTGTCCACAAGACCCTGTAACTTCTTAATAAGTTCGGGCATAAAAAACAGGATATAGGCCTTGACCGAATGATGATGGCTTTAGAGCCTTTCGGAGTTTAGGCGTAAGCCTTTTATAAAAGCCTTACGGCCTCCGGCCCGTAGGGCCTACGCCCCGGAGGGATAAACCCCATCCGAACTCTTATTGAGAAGTTACAAAACCCTTGCTAAAAATACATTTATGTAGGAAGCATATACATATAACTACATAATTGTGCTTACGGTGTTATGGCTTAAAAGTTTTTTACGCATAACTTATTGAAAATATTTCTAATTATTGCTTTTAACAATTTGGCATCCAGATTGCAAATTGATATTTTAAATATAAGATTTCAATTACAAATTACTTACAGGAGGGAACGAAGATGAACTGCCAGTCCATTGAGGATGTAAAAAAAATCGTTAAGGAGAAGGACATCAGCTTTGTCCAGTTTTGGTTTACTGATGTTCTGGGGGTTTTAAAGAGTTTTGCCATTACGCCATCAGAACTGGATGAAGGTTTGACTGAAGGTATGGGCTTTGATGGTTCTTCAATCGAGGGGTTTGCCAGGATTGAAGAGAGCGACATGATCGCCAAACCGGATCCAACCACGTTTCAGTTGGTACCGTGGAGGGGTGGCGAGCGGCCTGTGGCACGAATGTTCTGTGATGTTCTGAATCCGGACGGAACGCCTTATGAAGGGGGCACTCGTCATGTGCTAAAGCGGCTACTGGAAAAAGTGGCCAAAAAAGGATTAACCTATTACGTAGGACCCGAACTGGAGTATTTTTATTTTAAAGACAATACCTGCACCGAATTTCTGGATACAGGGGGGTATTTCGATGCGCGGCCGCTTGACATGGGGGCAAACCTTAGGAGAGAAACCATCTTTGCCCTGCAGTCTATGGACATTCGGGTGGAATACAGCCACCATGAAGTGGCTCCCAGTCAGCATGAAATTGATCTCCGTTTTGATGAAGGCCTGAAGATGGCAGATAAGACCATGACCTATCGGTTGATAGTGAAGGAGGTCGCGCGACAGAATGGCGTTTACGCGACCTTTATGCCAAAGCCCGTTTTCGGGGAAAACGGGAGTGGTATGCATGTGCATCAGTCACTTTTCAAGGGTAACAAAAATGCCTTTCATGACCCTGATGACAAATACCACCTGTCTGATATGGCCAAGCATTACATTGCAGGATTGCTCCGGCATGCACCGGAGATAACCGCAGTGACCAACCAGTGGGTCAATTCATACAAGCGGTTGGTGCCAGGTTATGAGGCCCCGGTGTATGTGTCATGGGCCAGGAGAAACAGGTCAGCCATGATCAGGGTGCCCATGTATAAGCCGGGAAAAGAAGAGGCCACCAGGATTGAGTTTCGCTCCCCTGACCCTGCCTGTAATCCTTATCTTGCTTTTGCGGTGATGTTAGGTGCGGGCCTGGAAGGCATTGAAAAGAAATATGAATTGCCGGATCCCATTGAAGAAGATATCTTTGAAATGAATCCTGGTGAGAGAAGGGCCCATGGTATTACAGACCTGCCCGGAAACCTCTATGCGGCTATCCTGGAAGCAGAGAAAAGTGAACTGGTAAGAAAAGTATTAGGCGAGCATGTGTTTAACAAATTCATTGAGAATAAGAAAATTGAATGGGATCGTTACAGGACCCATGTAAGCAAGTTCGAGATTGATCGGTATTTGCCGACACTGTAACCTCAATTGAGGTGGTACTTGGTATCCG
>JAUWMY010000192.1 GCA_030612945.1 Desulfobacteraceae bacterium | reverse complement strand
CCGACACCTGCATTAGGCGGAACGATTAACCTGGGTGAACCCAATTTCTTAGCCAGACCATAGGCGTGCACCGGCCCTGCACCACCAAATGCGGCTACAGTTGCCACCCTGGGGTTTCCGCCCTTTTCTGCTATATGTGTTTTTGCTGCTGCGGCCATGGTTTCGTTAATAAGGTCATGAATACCCCATACGGCCTGCACGAAAGACACACCAAGAGGCTTTGCGATCTTTTCCTCAATACCACGCCGGGCAGCCTCCTTGTCGAGCTTCATTTCTCCGCCAAGGAAATAGTTCTCATCCAGATAGCCCAACAACAGGTCAGCGTCCGTCACACCGGGCTCAGTTCCACCCCTGGCATAACATATGGGACCGGGATCAGCTCCCGAACTCTCCGGTCCAACCTGCAATGTTCCCATTTTGCTGACCTTTGCAATGCTCCCGCCTCCAGCACCGATCTCCATCAGGTCAACCACAGGGACCTGGATAGTGAGTCCGCTGCCTTTCATGAATCTTTGAACGCGACCTACCTCAAAGGTAGAAACCACACCGGCAACTCCTCTCTGAATCAAGCAGGACTTTGCAGTGGTTCCTCCCATGTCAAAACAGAACATATCCGGAATATCAAAAAGTTTTCCATAGTACTGGCCTGAGATAACTGCCGCTGTTGGCCCGGACTCAATTATCCGTACCGGAAACTCAGCGGCTGTTTCAACGGATGTGATGCCTCCGCTGGAAAGCATAATAAATAACTTTCCCTTCGAACCAATGGCTTCCAGCCTTTTAGACAATTTAGATAAATACCTGCCTGTTAAAGGCTTGACATAGGCATTTGTCACGGTGGTGCTGGTTCTTTCGTATTCTCTGATCTGTGGAAGAACTTCATAAGAAATTGAAACTGGAATGTCAGGGGCCTGAGCGTTAATAATTTCTTTGATCACCAATTCGTGGGCCGGATTCTCAAAAGAGTTGAGAAGGCAGACCGCAATTGACTCAACCCCCATATCGATCAATCTGTCTACTACCAGTCGCGCTTCCTCGGGGTCCAGAGGTTTCAATATTGTTCCATCACTCCGAATCCTCTCATCAACCTCTAATCGAAACCTCCTGGATATCAGGGGTTTGGGAAATTCAGCAAAAACATCATATGGGGCATAGCGTATTTCTCTTCCGAGCTCCAAAACATCCCTGAACCCCCTGGTGGTGATAAGACCGGTTTTTGCTCCCTTTCTCTCTATGATCGAATTGATGACCAGTGTGGTACCATGGATCACCTCATCCAGTTTTTCCACAAACCCCGGGGTTACCTGTTCCAATTCTTCTATGCCTTGCCCCACAGCCTCCGAAGGATCGCCTGGAGTGGTAAGGCACTTGTTGATTCGTATTTCCCCTGTCCGGTCATTTAAAAGGACAAAGTCAGTAAAGGTGCCACCAATGTCACACCCTAACCGATAAAACCTGCCATCAGACATATATACCTCCCTGCTGGATACTGTCTACTTCCTACTGCTTATCATTGAGTGCTGTCAGGATTTTTTCCGGAGTGATGGGCAGATCCGTTATCCTGACGCCAATGGCATCATAGATAGCATTGGCAATGGCAGGTGCGGTCGGAACAAGTCCGGGCTCACCAATTCCCTTGGCCCCAAAAGGTCCAGCCTCGTCCCCCGGTTCAACTACGACGGGCGTAATAGGAATGACATCTTTGGCAGTAAGCATCTTGTAGTCGCGGAAGTTGGGGTTCATAACTCTCCCATTAACCACTTTTATCTCTTCCGTGAGCCCGTAACCCACGCCCGTATAGACTGCGCCATAGACCTGGCCCAATAAAAGGGTCGGGTTTATTGCCTTTCCCACGTCGTGGGCGGCGATAAGCTTAAGAATCGTTACCTCTCCTGTTTCTTCATCCACCTCAACCTCAACACCTGTAGTGCCAAAGGCATAGGTCATGGACAGGTTCCCTTTCATTTCTCTGTCCAGCATCTCTGTGGGTGGATCATAGAATTCCTCGGCGACCACAACCCTGCTGTCACCCACTCCCACATGGAGCCCACTTCTCACAATCTCACGCACATCCATCTTGAAATAAGGATGATCAGGATCACTTTTGGGAAAGACCATCCTGTCTCTTATATCCATATCTTCGGGATTTGAAATCAGGCTGTAGTCAAGATCCGGTTGTACAAAATCGGGATCCTTTCTCTTTTTCCTCTTAAAACCGCCCTTGATCAATTTGGGCATGTATTGGACAGCCATATCCAGGATCTGTTTCTTTACCTTTTCACAACACCTGATTGCGGCATTGCCTGCCATAAAGGTGTGACGGCTCGCATGTGTTCCTGCATCCCATAAACTTAATCCGGTATCACCCATGGTCAAAGAGATATCCTCGGGTTTAAACCCAAGCGCTTCAGCAACAATCTGTGAAATCACCGTAGGAGAACCCTGGCCCTGGTCCGTGCCACTCTCGAACACATCCACACACCCATTCTGGTCGACCTTAATCATAATTCCGTGACCGTCAGACATATATACCCTTGCGCCACCTGCAACATGAATAAGGGAGGCCATGCCAACGCCTCTGGCCTTTTTTTTGTCTTTTTTCTTCTTGTCCCAGTCGAGTTTTTCTTTTACTGAATTAATACATTCTTCCAGACCACAGGAGGTTATTTTTAACCTCTGAGGTGTTTCATCTCCCGACTGATTGCGGTTTATCAGTCTGAATTCTGCCGGGTCAATACCGGCCTCTTCGGCCAGTGTATCCATTGATGTCTCCACAGCGAAATTTGCCTGCGGGTTCCCGTAACCCCTCATGGCCTGGCAATAGATATTATTGGTATAAACGCAGGTCGCCTCAAAAGATACATTAGGCACTCGGTAGAGTGACGACATGGGCATCATCATAACTGACGGGGTTGTGGCGCCCCAGGAAGTGTATGCCCCATTATCCAGAAGAGCCTCGCATTTTCTGAAGGTAAGCCTGCCTTCTTTGTCACATCCCTGCTCTATGTCAAAGATGGCAGGTTGTCTTGGGGGAAGAGCAAAGAACTCTTCTTCCCTTGAAAATAAGATCTTTACCGGTTTCCTTGTCTTTAAGGCGAGTTGCATGCATATGAATTCGTAGATATCCGTATCCAGTTTGGTCCCGAAGCTACCGCCAACGATTGCATTCACAACCCTCACCTTTTTTCCCTTAAGACCGATCTGGGCGAAATATTCCATAATTCGCTGCTTACCCAAATGAATAACGTTAGTCTGATCATACAGGGTCAGGTTGTTATTCATATCAAATTCTGCAACACATCCGCTCGGCCCCATACAGCACTGATTGACCCAGGTGGTGCTCACGCTGTCCTTTACTGTGTAAGCAGAAGCCTTACGACCCGTCTCGATATCTCCGGCATAGAATTTCCAGGGCAGCGGTAGGATGTTGCTTTTTAGAGGTCTTCCCCTTGCATCCACTTCATGGACAAGGGGCGCCCCTTCCTTCATGGCTTCGACAGGATCAAAGACAGTGGGTAGTACCTCATACTCCACCTTGATCAAACCCAGCGCTTCCTCTGCTATTTCGGGACTAATGGCCGCAACGGCGGCTACCTCATCGCGAAACTGTCGAACCACATCCTTTTTAAGTACTGTTTGATCTTTTATGAATCCGACTCTCACATCAGGGATATCGTATCCGGTTAGGATCGCTCTCACACCGGGAAGTTTTTCTGCTTTGGACTTATCAATGTTTTTGATTTTTGCGTGGGCATATTTGCTGTAAAGTATTTTTCCATAGAGCATTCCCGGGCGTTTGAGATCATCGATATAGATGGCCCTGCCTGTTACTTTGTCTGTCTCTATAGTTCTTGGAATGCTCTTTCCCACATACAGATACTCAGACATCACTTCCTCCTCTGGGTATTACCTTTTTTATTTGATCGTTTCTGCGGCCATCCCTATGGCCTCGACAATCTGAATGTATCCGGTGCAACGACAGAAATTGCCAGCAATGCTTGTTCTGATTTCGTCTTCCGTTGGATCAGGGTTTTGATCCAAAAGGGACTTTGCAGACAT
The DNA here is from genome assembly GCA_030612945.1 of Desulfobacteraceae bacterium. Classification (GTDB taxonomy): domain Bacteria; phylum Desulfobacterota; class DSM-4660; order Desulfatiglandales; family Desulfatiglandaceae; genus 4484-190-2. Next base: position 1,651 of record JAUWMY010000192.1, on the reverse strand, counting down.
GAGCATTCCGGATGTGCAATACCCACACTGGACCCCGTTGTTTTCAATAAATGCCTTTTGAAGTGGGTGCAACTCTCCTTCAGCACTGGCAATACCCTCGATGGTGGTCACTGATCTTCCTTCTATCTCGGGAATTGGATACAAACATGAACTAACTGCGTCGCCATCTACAATAACTGTGCACGCGCCACACTCACCGACCCCACACCCTTTTTTAGCACCGTTCAATTCAAAATATTCCCGCAATGTCTTTAAGAGTGACCACGTAACCGGAACCTCTGCTGTTACGGGATCACCATTTAAGGTAAAAGAAACTGACACCTTTTTCATCTCGATCTCCTTAGAGTTACTAATTGAAGAATTGAGGGATTCAGGAATTCAGGAATTAACAACATCCCCTTTTCCCCTTCTTTAAAAGAATACCTCAATACCTAAATACCTGAATTCGAAATCCAGTTTCTGGGTTTATTAATTTCTGATACGTTCAGCAGCCAACCTGGCCATTCGGGGGACAAAAACCTGTATGATTTTTTCGCGATACCATGCTGCACACCTCAGGCTGTCCCTGAGAGAGCAACAGTCCCGGGATGATGCGATTTTCCCTGCCTCTCTCAGCACATCATCGTCTAAAGGCTTTCCTTTTAAAAACTCCTCGGCCTTATAAGCCCTGATGGGTGTTGGCGCAGCCACGGTTAGGGAAATCCTTGCATCAGATATCTCTTTGTTCTCAGACAGCTTGAGAGCAACGGAAATTCCCAGTAAAGGGAGCTCCATTGCCTTCCTTCTTGAATGTTTCCAATAGGCGCTTCCAAAGCTCTCCGTTTCCGCTGGTATTTGGAACTCAATAAGGACCTCATCTGCTTTCCGTACGGTCCTGTAAGTCCCGGTAAAGAAGTCAGCTATGGGAACACTGCGCCTTCCCTCAGGTCCCTCCAGTACGACGGTGGCGTCAAGCGCCAGAAGCGGGCCGGAAGTGTCTGCCGAAGGGGCAGCGTTACAGATATTCCCTCCAACCGTTGCAACGTTCCTTATCTGAACCGATCCAACCTCAGAGGCGCCATCATGTAAGGCAGACAACTCGGTTTGGACCAGATCTGACTGCTCCAGCATCCTGTGAGTGGTCAGGGCTCCGATATGGTAACCGTTGTTTTTCCTTATGTATCTAAGATCCTTAAGTCCCCTCAGAGATATCAAAACCTCGGGAGCCTTTTTCGTGTTCCTGATTTTGACCATCACGTCGGTACCCCCTGCAATCAGGGTGGCCTTGGGGCCGTATTCTTTGAGAAGGCTGAAGACTTCTTTTAAACTCTCAGGCTTTTTATAATCATAATCAATCATATATGAACCCCTTAATCGTTATCACGGTTATCAAACACTCTCTTGCTCTTTCTCTCGGATCTCGGTAAAGACCCGTAATCCACCAACTCTACATTTCCACTCACCAAGATCTCTTTCTTGATCTGTGTACTTATTATTTTGCTCAGGTCACTGTCCTGGTTCTTGTTAACACCTTCACTGCGCTCAACTTTGATGGTCATATAGTCTTTACCATCTTCTTTTCTATCGAGAATGATCTGAAATTCACTGCCTATTTCATCGATGCCTGACAGGACATGGTCGATCTGACCCGGATAGATGTTAACGGCCCTGA
>JAUWMY010000311.1 GCA_030612945.1 Desulfobacteraceae bacterium | reverse complement strand
CAAAGTTCAATGGTTCACGGTTCAAGGTTGATGAACTCGTAAAAAGTCGAAAAACACCATTTTTTGTCATTTCAGCGAAAGCCGGAATCCAGTTTTTTCAATTAGTTGCAGAGTTTCTGGACTCCGGTTTTCACCGGAGTGCCGACTTTTTGCGAAACCATCAAAGTTAACTGATGAAAACTGCACGGTTTTGAGATATCGAGGGGTGGCACATTGCGCGTCACTGCTGCCGTTCATAGGTTCATCACCTATCTCAAGAAATATGAAGAGCGCAAAGCGGCCAACCGTGAACCCAGAACCAATTACAAATAGAGAACAAACTCCTTTCATTGAAATATATTCACATGGGGAAATGATCGTGGGGAATCAAGGATTATAAAAGGAGAGGATAATGTCAAAAGTTATAGTTATTTATCACAGTCAGCAGTTCGGAGACACGAAAATACTTGCGGAAGTGCTTGCGGAGGGTGTTCGAGAGGCTGGAGCGGAAGTCGAGATTATCAGCACAAACGAGCGGCGCATAACACTGGATGAATTCCTTGCCGCCGATGGAGTAGCACTCGGGACGCCTGATTATTTCTCTTATATTGCTGGCACGATCAAGACATTTTTTGATGATATTTATCTGTGGGACAAATCGGGCGAATCTGTTAAAGGAAAACCAGCCGTGCTTTTCTTTTCCCACGGCGGTGGTGGGAGAGGGAGAGAGCCTTTTGAAAACCTCGCAGGCAAATTTTTTGAGCAGGTGGGCGTTACAGTTGAGAGCAGGAGGCCAACTGGCGACGAGGCGAAAGAACAGTGCCGTACGCTTGGCAGAGAACTTGTGAAAAAAGTCCCGTTAAAGATATTGCCCTGAGCCTGGGGGGCACTGTTTCGGCCGTAAACAGCCCGCAAGGCAGGGCCTGGATCTGCTCACATTCTGCACGAACGTCCCCCTCGATGCGGCATTTTGGTACGCAATACTTTCAGCAGGTCAATTGAGTCGAACTGACCCGATATGAATTCGCATTTTGAGAATGGAGGATCTGGAGGTGTCAGAACGTATCCTAAAACATATCGAATATTTGTCCAAAACCATCGGTCCTCGCGGTAGTTGTACAGAACAGGAACGCCAGGCCCACGATTATTGTCAAAAAGTCTTTGAAGCTATGGGCCATGAATCTCACAGGGAGCCCTTTAGCAGTCATGGATCAGCCTATCGTCCTTTCATTGTAGCCACGGTGTTGATACTTCTGGCTGAGGGGCTTTTTTTTCTCTCAGGGATATGGATCATCGTTGCTGCTGTGCTGACAGGGATTGTCATGATCTCTGCCTTGCTTGATCTTGGCTTTATATCCAACAACCCCTTACGCTGGGTTCTACCAACCTATCAGAGCCGGAATGTTTACGCCATTGCCCCCCCTGATCACGAGGCCAGGGGGAAACTGGTCGTGATCAGCCATGTGGATACCCACCGTACTCCCTGGATCTGGACCTCTCCTGCCACCTATAAAATCTATCGCTTGCTTTCCACGTTGGGTATTGTTGCTTTTCTATCCTGTTTCCTGATTTACACCATCTCTATTTTCGCTCCTTCAAAAACACTCCTTTTGCTTTCTTTAATTCCAACAGTCATTGTGTTGGCCATCTTGTTTATGGTTGTTCAGGCTGAGCGAAGTCCCCATACATGCGGGGCCAATGACAACGCTTCAGGAGTTGGTTTTACCCTGGCAATGGCCGAACGCCTGAAGGAAGAGCCGCTGCCTTTTACCGAGGTTTGGCTGGTTGTGGTTGGTTGTGAGGAAGTGGGAGCAGATGGAAGTATGGATTTTGTGCATCGGCACAAAGCGGAACTGGCAGATGCTGCCTTTCTTATCATTGACGGCATTGGCGCTGAAGGGTCTATCCCCTATTATCTGACCCGGGAGACACTTCTGCGCCCCCTCAAGTATCCGGAAGAGTCCCTGAAAATTGTAAGAGAGGTGGCAGCAGAACATCCTGAGCTGGATGTTCGCCCCTTTGACATGAAAGGCGCATATACGGATGGCAGTCCTGTTTTAATGGCCGGCTTGAAGTGCCTGGCAGTTGTGAACCATGACCCTTCAGGCTGGATCCCCAACTGGCACCAACCCTCCGATAATTTGGATCATATCGATCCAAAAGTGTTGGAAAGAACAGAGTTGTTCATTTGGGAAATTATTAAAAAACTCATCCAATAAGAGCCATTGACAGTGGTTTGGCTCGGTAGCGGCGAAGTCTGAGTCTGTCTCGATGCTTCCACACCATGCCCCTTTCAATGAAGCCCGGCTTTTCTTAATCCTTCGGCAAAATGCTCAAAATCATCTTCATCTTTAAATGGTAATATCTCAGAAGCCCCTTTTAAAGAAAAACCGTTAATCATCCTCTTGACTTCTTCTGCCTTAGCCCGGGCAAATTCTTGTTTACCCAAATGACCGTAACATGCAGCAAGTACATAGTGGGCGGGCATGAAATTTGGGTTCTTAATGATGGACTTTCGCAAAGCCATCACGGCTTCCTCATACATTTTAAGCTGGAAAAAGGCCTGACCTAAGGTAAATATATAGTATTCTGGGTAGTTTGGGTTTAAACGAATGGCCTTCTCAATATATCCGAGCGCTTTTTCCGGCAAACCGGAAAAGACCAGGGCCCCTCCCAGAGATGAAAGAGCATCTGCATCATTGGGATTGAGAGACACGGCTTTCTCAAACTCTGCGATAGCTTCCTCGTGCCGTTTCTTCCACAAGTACACATTACCCAGGATGACATGCCCTTGAGGAGAAGATTCATCTAAGCTGACCGCCTTTTTCCCAAGCTCTAATGCATCATCAAGTAGTTTTGGATCATGACTCCATCCATACATCCAGGCCATCAATCGGGTCCATACCAGTCCCTCATAGGCTGCCGTATAATTCGGGTCAAACTGGACGGCCTGCTCAAACATCTCCCGAGCGAGTTCATTGCTTTCCTTGGTAAAACGCCTGAAATGAGAAGAACCTCGTAAAACGAGATCATAGGCACCCAGGTTGTCCGTATCTTTTTTTGTGAGGCGTGCGTGTTCATCCGCCACAAGGTTCACTGCCAGGGCCTCAACAATTTTCCCTGTGATTTCATCCTGCAAAGCGAAAATATCTTTAATATCACGGTCATAGCGCTCCGCCCAGACATGATGACCCGTTTTGGCATCAATAAGCTGTGCTGTAATGCGGACCTGATCACTGACCCTCCGCACACTTCCTTCCAATACATATCGCACGCCCAAATCCTTGGCCACTTCCTCAACTTTCACCGCCTTGCCCTTATAGGTAAATACCGAGTTTCGAGAGATGACAAACAATCCGGAGATCTGTGAAAGGTCGGTTATCAGATCCTCAGTCATGCCGTCGCTGAAATAGTCCTGCTCGATATCACCACTCATATTGGTAAAAGGCAAAACAGCGATGGAAGGTTTATCGGGTAATTTAAGTGCCCTGTGTTTTTCAAGAAGCCTGACAATGGGTAGTTTTCGCCCTTTTTTGTCCATCTGATGTTTCCAAACCACCATACCGATGATGACTGCGACCACGATGGCAATGGTCACCAGATGTACCCGCCGCCGATGTTTCGGGTCATCCCTTTTGACTTTGTATTTCAGGGCTCCGTCATCTTCAGGTCGTGTCAAAACGCGATAGGCCCGGATCGGGTCGGAAATGTTTTTGACATTTTGCTTTCCCAGGAACTCGTATCCAAAATGTGACTTATTTTTCACATGATCATAAGCCGTTCCAGAGATGCAAATGCCACCTGCCTCAGCCAAACCCTCCATGCGAGCGGTAATATTGACTCCATCACCAAAAATGCTGTCCCCATCCTGGATGACATCCCCGAGGTTGACGCCAATGCGGAACACCATGCGGCGCGTTTCAGGCAATTCTTCGTTTTGGGACTTGAGCTTTTCCTGAATGTCCGCCGCACACTCGATCGCATCAACCACGCTAACAAATTCAGCTAAAAGATTATCTCCCGGGGAGTCAACAACCCGGCCACGGTATTGTTCGATGCAACCGGACATCAATTCTCGATAGGCGGTGAGGGTCTCTATGGTCGCCATCTCATCATCGCCCATTAATCGGCTGTATCCGACCACATCGGCACTGACAAGGGCGGCAAGTTTCCTTTTTACATTCCTTGTATTCACTGGGCTACCATTGGAAGTGATGAATTCAGGAAGGATGAATTTCCATTACATATATAAAGGATACTCAAAACATGACAAAATAGCAAGGGAAAGGCTTTTAACATTTTATGCATATCCCCAAAATGTTATAAAAATAGGCTGA
>JAUWMY010000142.1 GCA_030612945.1 Desulfobacteraceae bacterium | reverse complement strand
AGACGAAAAAGAATATCAATGGAAGAGGCAATGCTAATGCAAATCACCGGATATAAGTCTAATCCATATTATATCCAATACATCATAAACACCCAGCCATACTACAATGTAATCTACATCTGATCTGGTGATATCAAGTTTCGCAGCATAGGCATAGACTTTGTCTCTTTCAGCAAGAGAAAAGTTTTTGTCCAGCGATGCCAACAAAATACAGTCTTTGATAATTACCGCAGCCGTAAGCCGGGAAACTTCTTTCCCACTTATTAGAAAAGTTTTATCGGTCGTATCCCAAACTCGCGTGAAATCAATGCCCAAACGATTAGCTTGATTTGCAATATATTCAAACTCCCTTGGGCCGTTGTTTTTGTCGGCCTTTGCAACAGCGACTAATATTTTGATATATAATTCGGGATCAAAATCTTCATTATTCAAATCAACATAATTTATTTCCATAATGCCTCCAATAAGATCTTTTCTGGTAGCCAGACAGAGTCCATGCAATACAACGACCCATCTGGATGCTTGTGGCTTTTCCGCATCTCAAACGTATGCTTAATATTTTGTAACTACTCAGATTGTCAGGTTCACAGTTGTTTCAGTTTTCATCAGTTAACCTTGAACCCTGGCCCAGACCTGGCTTTCCTCTCCCGTTGCGTATAAACTCCTGGCGTAGAATTCACTACGATCGTTTCAAGAATGCATATCAAGTCGCGCCAGGGCAGGCGTGAACCACGGAACTTTGAACCTGAGTTACAATTATATCAAATATTCGGGTGCTTTTGCAACTGACCTGGTGATCTTGGTGATAGTCATGTCGCATTTGAAGGCGCCTCTGTGATCAAGAGGTCCTGCGGCGGTTCCTTTCTGATCGACCATCACGTCAAGAAGGCACTGACAGCAATTCAATCAACTCCGCCCTTGAAAAGCTCCTCAGGATTCCGGGATCACTCTCCTTAACAATGCTGTCCATCAAATTTCGCTTTTTTTCAATGATGGCCGATATCTTTTCCTCCAAAGTCCCTTCAGTCACCAGCTTGAAGACCTGAACACCGCGTTTTTGCCCGATCCTGTGGACCCTGTCCGTGGCCTGGTCTTCCCTGGCCGCATTCCACCACCGATCATAATGGATGACCACCGAGGCGGCTACCAGATCTATGCCTGTCCCCCCGGCCTTCAGACTCCCCACGTATAACCGGCAATCAGGGTTATTGTTAAATCTGGATATAATTTCACCCCGCTTCCGGCTTGCCCCCGTAAGAGTTACAAAGTCCACATTTTGAGTTTGCAGAAATCCTTCTATTATCTTTATCATCCCCAGGAACTGGCTATAGACAACAACCTTCTGCCCGCTGTCAAGGCTCTCCGCAATAAGCTCCTTAAATAGCTCCCATTTGCCTGACTGGTATTGCTCATAATCGTCCGGCGTGCCCTCTACCATTGCAGGATGATTGCAGATCTGCTTGAGGAGGTTCAGTAAGGCGAAAATATGGATATAAGGGACAGGTTCTTCACCAGCCTTCAACAACTGGAGTAAGCCCTTACCCCTTGAAGAAATTGCATCCCGATAGAGCTTTACCTGATCCTCACTAAGACGGCAGGACCGGATATCTTCAATCTTTTCAGGGAGATCATCAAGCACCGTCTTTTTAAGGCGGCGGAGCGTAAAAGGTGATATGAGCCTGCTCAGCTCCTCTCTCCTGGTCGTATCCAGGCCGAACTCGATCGGTTTGACATATCGAGAATCAAAACCCTTATCAGTGCCAAAATAGCCCGGCATCGTCAAATCAAAAAGGGCCTTCAATTCACCCAGACTATTCTCTATGGGGGTCCCTGTCAGCCCCAGTTTCATACGAGCCTTGATATCTTCTGCAGAGTGGTAAGCCAGGGTCTGGGGATTCTTGATGTTTTGAATTTCATCGAAAACAGCGAGAGAAAAAGAAATGTTCTTCAGCTTTTCAATATCCCAACGGAGGATACCGTATGAGGTCAATAACACGTCGTTATCTTTGAGTGCTTTTCCCAGGTCCCTCTGGCCGCCATGGTACAGGACTGGCTTCAACCCAGGGGCATGCTCACGTATTTTGTTGTCCCAATGACTTAGAACAGTGGTGGGGCAAACCACCAGAAAAGGCCCTTTGACATTTTCATGTTCCCGCAGGCCCACCATAAAGGACATAACCTCATGGGTCTTACCAAGGCCCATATCATCGCACAGCAACCCTCCGAAACCATTTTCAAACAGAAACCAGATCCACTCCACTCCCCGCTCCTGATAGGGTCTCAAAGATGAAGTCATGCCCTTCATTTCAGGCAAAGGCCTCATGGGTCTCAATTCGAGCATCCTTTTGAGCAGGTCAGTACGGTCGCCATCACCTGTTATATCCACGGGCTTCATTCTGGTGGCTATTAAATGGAAAAGATCCATCCGGGATAGTTTGATAGCGCTTGATTCCTCTGAAAGCTTCTCCCCTTTACTTCGATCCAGAATGGAATCAAGGACATCCAGATCCCGGGATTTACAGTCCACCCACCCCTTATCAGTACCGATGTATCGCTGGCCCTCTTCCCTTGCTCGCATGATCTCAATCAGAGAGACAGATGTGTTACCAAACCCGTATTTCACCGAAAGCCAGCACCAATCCCTGTCTAAGGCCTCGGGGGTGATTTCAATTCGATCAACTTGCTTGAAGATCTTAAGGCTTTTGACCTCTTCATCTACAAGGTGTGGGCCTTCCAGGAGGTCATCCCCAAACTCGTCCAAAAAAGTTGGGACCTGGGATTTTTTGAGGCTCATTTTGACCGGCGCCCGGAACTTTCTTTCCATCCTCCCCGGTGGCTCCAGTTCAGCAAGGATACCCAATTCTTTGATATAGATCAGATCTCCATATCGGAAGCGTTCCAGATCCTCTCTCTCAAAAAACCTTTCCTCTCCACTTTCCTGGATGAGCTGGATGACGGGCCGGACCTCCAGATCCAACGCGGTGCTTATGGCAACCTTGAAAATGGATTTAAGGGGAATGGGGTGTATAGCCAGGTCATGCTGGTTGGGAAGGAATTCTTTAAGAGTGATAAGCAGTCTTTTAACCTTGTTACGAGGTATCACCATACGAAAAGCAGTATCTCCTGACGGATCTTTGCAGGCGACCGTAAACGACCCGGTTGTCTCCTCAATGGCCGGATGAAAGGAGCACCCTGTGGCGCCAAATTCGCGATAGCCGTGATAGGCAGCCCGGTACCAGAAGCTTTCCTCCAAAGTCTGTCGGCGTGTCTTAAAGTCCCGGTCCATCATAAAGCGCTCATTTTCGGTCAATGTGAGAAGGGCAAGCCTCCGAAGTACTTTGCCCCTGTGTGGAGCAGCAGCATCCCCCGGAGACTTCCCGCAGCGTTCCAAAAATCGAGAAAGATCAGGCCCCTGTGAAAAATAATAAAGCATTTCCTCCCCATTGGAACCTATCACCTTTATCAGTTTCTTCTCCCTGTAAGTGGCAGATTGTATGCGGACTGATAGTGGCTTCTCCCGAGAGCCATCTGCCAAAACATTAGCAAGGCTGTACCAGATGCTCGACCTGAAACCCTCCTCTAGACTTCCACCTTTAAGGCTTTTCTTAAGGGTCTTGTACACTTCAACCAGTTTTAAGATGTGAGCGCAGGTCCTGTCCCTTGAAATAGCGCAGGAGCACAATCTCTGGGTATGTCCCAAAGGGCCGCTCTCCACAAAATAGGCTATCCCGGGCCTCTTGTCTGCCGGATGTGGCAGTAATGCCAATGCATGGCGATGAAACTCCACACGGCTTAGATCGTCCTCAGAAATGTTCTGCTTGCGCGCTCGGTCCACATTTCTTTGTGATCCCTGCGCCCTTAATTTTTTTGCTCTGCCCTTTACCATCCTGTCACCCTCTATAGATATCAGCCATGGATCTGTCAAGAGGAACCGGATTTATTAAACCACCACCTGCTAAAGTTAGCAGATTTTTATTCAATATGACTGATTACATTGAAAAATGTAGGGATCGTATTTGGAATGCCCCTATTCATTGGCCTTTTATGATAACCCCACCTTAACCCTGACATTGCAAACCCGCGCCGGCCATATCAACTCTTCAGTTGATGCAACAAGGAAGAAAAAATGTAGGATGGGTAGAGCGAAGCGATACCCATCAATCCACTAATTTTTTTGAATTGGGATTTCAGCAAATTTTACATTTCAACATTTCCGTGTTATGGTGTTAATGTGTATTTACATACCATATAAAGGAGGCAAAAGAATGCAAGATAAACGGGTAACCATCCGAATACCATTTGAAATATGGAAAGCTCTCAGGGAACTCCAGACTGTGGGGAAAATTTCCAGTATCCAGCAGGCGGCCGTCACCGGCATGAACAAGCTTATTGAATCCCTGAAAAGGGGTGAGGAGGACAACCAAAGGGGCGCTGCCAAAAAACGTGTACTAAACGTTCTGGTAAAGGAAAAACCTCTTGAAAACTGGGAAGATATACACAGGGAAAGGACGGAAGCAGATGTTGACAGGTCTTGATACAGGGTTTTTCTTTGCCCTACAGGAGCAAAATCCAGTTGCGTTCCGTATCTGGCAGGAGCGTGAGACAATAACATCGGTCATTGTTTTGTACGAACTCCAAAGGAATCTTCTGAAAGGTGAATTTAAGGAGTGGCCAACGATCATTTCGGATATAAGCGAAGCCGTAAATGTTATGCCGGTTAATAAGGAAACTGCTCTCAAGGCAAGTCACATCGGTCATGGTACCGGAATGCCGGGATTGGATGCATTGATCCTGAGCTCACTTCTGGTGCCTGATTGCACCGAAATCTATACCACAGATTCGCATTTTGAGTTGTATCAGAAAAAGGGGCTCAAAATCGTTAACCTTTATTCATAAATAATTTTGTCGAATCAAGGTCCTGGGACAGTGTTTTGATAAGAAACCGGTCGACAACAAAATATTGTCAATTTTTTTGAACAATTCCCTTGCTTTTGACCGTACCTGTCAAAACCGTGAGCTAAGATGTAACAAATTGTATGATTTTAAAGGGGCTGGCGATACCGAAAATCCCCATGACTTATTTTCATATCAATTTTGGTCGAACGTTTGCGGGAAAGATTGGGGAACCCAATTACATGACAGGAGATTTTATAGGATGACAGACGTTGTGCCTGTGGAAAGAATTACGGATAAAATATACCTATTGAGGGGCAAAAAGGTCCTGATGGACAGAGACTTGGCAGAACTTTATGTCGTATCCACCAGTGCTCTGAATAAGGCTGTGACTCGAAATATAGACCGTTTTCCACCGGATTTCATGTTTCGACTTACAAGTGAAGAATTTTCAGACTTGAAGTTCCATTTTGGAACATCAAGTTGGGGAGGAACGCGCAAACTGCCAAGGGCTTTCACAGAACAGGGTGTCGCCATGCTCTCAAGCGTATTGAGAAGCAAGCGCGCTATTGAGGTTAATATTGCGATCATGCGTGCGTTCGTCAAACTCCGTGAGATGCTGACAACTCATAAAAAATTGTCTCAAAAGCTTGCGGATCTGGAGAGACGCCTTGAAGATCATGATGAGCAATTTAAAATTGTCTTTGATGCGATCCGTGCCTTGATGGCTCCACCTGAAAAACCCAAAAGGAAGATCGGGTTTGAAGTCAAGGAACCAAAAGGCCGCTATGGCAGACGAACCAAGAAGAAACATTCATGACTCCGAAAAAAGCAACCAGAGTCCAGCCTACCCACAATTGAAGAGATCGAGGAGGAACTCGGCAAAACTGGAGGGGGCTACTGACATGAAAAAGATGGGAAAAAATTCCGCAATCCGAAATCCACATTCCAAATTCGGAGGGCCGTATCTGTCAAAACCGTGAGCTAAAATGTAATAAATGTTGTGATTTTCCCCCCAAAAAGAAACGCCCCTTAAAAGGGGCGTCGGGCCGACGATACTATCGTTGGGGGAGCTACGTTTTGGTAAACTCTATAACATACCGTTTTAAAAGTCAAATCGTGATTGACAATCCCCCCGCCACGCCTCTCCACAGGATGCGCACCCCGGCGGGTTTTTTATATCGAGCCACTCTGCAACCGCTTTTGCCTGAATCATATATAATCAAAAAGAACTATAAAGTATGAATATCAACATACAAAAAAATTATCTTGACAGATATAGAACTAACAGGTACTATTCAAGACGTGAAACCAACTCTTGATTTTATAGGGAAAAACATACGGTTCCTGCGGCGCCAAAGTAGTTGGACCCTTGCGGAATTAGCCAAAAGGGTCGGGATGAGCGAAGGGCCTTTGGGAAGGATAGAGCGGGGAGTCAACGCACCCTCGGCATCCGTGATATATCGCCTTGCAAAGGTGTTCGGGGTTTCCGTGAACGCGCTTTTTGCAGATGCTGATCAGGACCTTCACACTATACGCTTTGAAGGAAAGCAGGATCCTTTCCTTGTAACCACCGGCAAGGAAGATGCGGCCCTTCCGCGCAGGGTTCAAAGTGCAGCAGGATATATCATCGAGGCATTTCAGGCCCTGGAAGATATCTGCAATGCCCGGAAACGTGCCAGAATACCTCTCCTCATACCGTTTGATCCGACTGAACAGGGCATGGAGGCCCTCTCGGAAACTGTACGGCGCATCATGGAAATCCAGCACGGCAT
>JAUWMY010000476.1 GCA_030612945.1 Desulfobacteraceae bacterium | reverse complement strand
TCTTTTCCTGGCAGGCTGTTATGGCGAACTATGTCAGTTAAGGAGACTACACCGACTAATTTTCCATTCTCGGATGTAACCGGTGCCCCTGAAATCCCGTTTTCAACAAGAAAATCAGTCAGGTACTCTACGGACCAATCCATACCTACCGACAAAACGTCCTTATTCATAACGTCTTTTGCTGTCAGCCTTTTCATGGCTCCCTCCTTCTTATTTACACGAATGTTCTCGGAATATAACATTTCATACTGCCATAATCAATATTACTTCAATATCGATTCACATGCAATGCTCACATCAACTTTAATCTACAATAATCTAAAACCACTATATATTGTATTGCCTGTTGGCTTGACACGCAAGGCTAATTTTTCTATACTTCCTTCCAGAAAAAGGGGATTCAGTGAACAGGTTAGAGATAAATTGAAAACAAGAGCCTTTTGGATCTAAGGGGGTTAAACCATGTACAAAGCGGGAACAAAACAATGGGATGAAAACTATGCCCAACTGGTTGAGGAGAGAAGTAAATCAGAGTCAGAGCCATATATCGTGGGGACACCTGAATGGGCGTCCAAAATTGAGGAAAAGATTCAAGGTGATGAAAAATACAAACAAGCCGCCAAGACCTGGGAGGGATCTCTGGTTCTGGTCTTTAAGGCTGAACCGCGGGCCGGCTTTGATGGTGATTTTTTTGTTTTTATGGACCTGTGGCATGGTGAATGCCATTCTGTCAGGATTGTGCCTGAAGAGATAGGCCGGAGCGGCGAATATGTCCTTGAGGCGGAATATGAACGATGGAAAAGAGTAATGAAAAAGGAACTTAACGTGGTAAAAGAAATCGCCACCATGAAATTGAAATTAGTGCCCTTCAATTTCAAGAAAGCAGCAAAACTGGCAGCCGCTACCCAGGCAGCAATTCGCTTGGTAGCTCTCGCAGGTGAGATCAGCGATAAATTTCCCGATGAACTGGAACCTGAAGAACACCAGTCATTTAAAGACTTAATGCAGAAATTAAAGACGGAGTTTGGTTTTTAATGGGTGAAGGAGGGTGCAAATGTTTGGATTAATGGGAAAAATTCTAAGAGTGAACTTAACGGAGGGGAAAATCCTCGAAGAGGACATCCCCGAAGAGATGGCCAAAAAATTCCTGGGAGGCCGCGGTCTTGCTTCAAAGTACTTATTTGATGAAGTAAAACCGGGTGAAGACCCTTTAGGACCCAGGAATAAACTTATCTTCATGTCCGGGCTATTGACCGGCACAGCTTCTCCAAGCGCCGGGCGTTACAGCGTTGTGACCAAATCCCCTTTAACCAATATCTGGTGCCAATCCAATTCGGGCGGCCGGTGGGGTGTTGACCTGAAGCGTTCGGGTTTTGATGGCATTATTTTCGAAGGGATATCGAACCAACCGGTTTATCTCATTATTGATGATGGAAAAGCTGAACTACGCGATGCAAATCATCTTTGGGGAAAGAATGTTTCAGATGTAACTGGAATCATTAAAAAGGATTTAAATGAAAAATTCAATGTGGCGAGTATCGGCCAGGCCGGAGAGAACCTCGTCAAGTATGCGGCAATCATGAATGACCTTCACCGGGCAGCCGGCAGATGTGGCGTAGGAGCTGTCATGGGCTCCAAAAAATTGAAGGCGATCGCAGTCAGGGGGACCAATAAGATCAACATCGCTGACACGGGGGTTTTTCAGAAAGTATCCAAGAAACAATTCGAGCTACTTAACGAAAGTATCTTAAGCGCAGGTCTAAAAGCGTATGGAACAAACCTGGTTCTGGACATGGTCAATGTGTGTGGAGGATTACCCACCAGAAACTGGCAGACAGGTGTGTGCTCCTTTGCAGAGGAAATAAATGGTGAGGCCCTAAGCGAAAAGGTTCTTGTGAAACAGACCGGTTGCTTTGCCTGCCCCATCGAATGCGGTCGGGTTTCAGAAATCAGAAATGGCCCGAACATGGGTAGAAAAGGGGAAGGCCCGGAATATGAAACAGTCGGAACATTTGGATCTATGTGTGACATTCAAGACTTGGAAGCGGTTACTATGGCCGGGTATCTTTGTAATGATTATGGCCTCGACACCATTTCCTGCGGTAGCACCATCGCCTTCGCCATGGAATGCTTTGAAAAAGGAATCCTGAAAAAGGATGATGCCGGGGGGATGGAAATAGAGTTTGGCAATTCCGCAACCATGATAGAGCTTGTCCACATGATTGCCAAAAGGGAGGGTGTGGGAGATCTTCTGGCTGAGGGAACCAGGATCATGGCGCAGAGATTGGGCCATGACTCGGAAAGGTTTGCCATGAATGTAAAGGGCCTTGAACTGCCTGCTTATGATTCAAGAGCAGCTAAGATTACCGGTTTGGCCTTTGCGACCGCCAATCGTGGCGGTGACCATGTCACCGCATATGTCCAGGGTCCGACTTTTCTTGCCAGTCCTTTCCTGGTGGTGGAAGAAAGCGAAATCGAGGACCCGCTTCAGGAAAATCCGCAAGAGGCTAAGGTTGTCAAAGACATGGAAGATGCTTTGACGGTTTTTGATGCTGCCGGAGGTTGTAAATTCATGGGGATGACTTTGGATACCGAGGACTGGGCGGGCATCATTGCGGCCCTGACCGGCTGGAAGTTCGGAGTCGAGGAATTTAGAAAAACCGGTGAAAGAATTTATAACCTGGAAAGGGCCTTTAATGTAAGAGAGGGTCTGAGTCGCGCTGACGATACGCTGCCCAAAAGACTACTGGAAGAGCCCCTTCCCGATGGTCCTGCCGCGGGTCACGTTAACAACCTGGAAATTTATCTGGATCCCTACTACGAGTTTCGCAATTGGGATAAAACTACGGGCAAGCCAACTCCGGAAAAACTGAGAGAACTGGACCTGGATGATGTTATCAGCCAAATTTACCCCAACGTT